>JAIOAS010000096.1:7045-17526 GCA_019873725.1 Chloroflexota bacterium
GACAGCGGCGAACGGGAACGTGCCGCAGCGCCGCACCGGGAAAGGCCCGGCGGGCCGACCGGTGTGCCACCGTCAAGTCTGGGCGGGGCCCCACGGCCACCCAGTCCGAGTGGCCCCTCACACCCGTATGGCAGTAGTGGAGGCTACCCATCCTACGGCGGCGGGCAGGGTGAAATTCCCATTTTGTCGATTCTCAGCCAACTGCTGGGCGGCGGCACCCGCAGCGGCGGCAAACCCAAGCTGCTGCCCATCCTCATCCTGGGGGGCATCGTGCTGTGCGTGGCATGCGCTCTCATCTACTTTATCTCAGGCGGGTTGGGCGATCTGGGCGGCCTCTCGCTGCCGGAGCCGTCGGGTGAATACACCTATGACTACCCCACCGCCGTGTATGAGGAACCGACCGTCGCTCCGCTCAAACCTACCGTGCAAGTCGCGCCCAGAACGTCCGCGCCGCCTGCCGCGCCAGGCGAAGCCAAATCATGGCTGGTGATGCTCTACCAGGATGCCGACGACAAAATTCTGGAACAGGACATCTACATCGACCTGAACGAGGCCGAGCGCGTTGGCTCCAGCGACAATGTGCACATCGTCGCGCAAGTGGATCGCTACCGCGGCGGCTACTACGCCGATGGCGACTGGACTTCAACCAAGCGGTTCTACATCACGCGCGATAGTGACCTGCAAAGCGTCAGTTCCCCGGAACTCGCCGACCTCGGCGAAGTCAATATGGCCGATGGCAACACGCTCGTCGACTTCGTCACCTGGGCCGTCGCTTCGTATCCGGCGGACAAGTACGTGCTGATTCTGTCCGATCACGGCATGGGCTGGCCCGGCGGGTGGAGCGACCCCGACCCACGCGCACGCGGCGACACCTCTTTCCCCCTGGGGTCGGCGCTGGGCAACCAGATCTACCTGCACGAGTTGGATGCGGCGCTGGCCCAAATCCGCAGCCAGACCGGCATCGACAAGTTCGAACTGATCGGCATGGATGCGTGTTTGATGGGCCATCTGGAAGTCTTCAGCATGTTGGCCTCACACGCGCGTTATGCCGTGGCCTCGCAAGAGACCGAACCGGCCCTGGGTTGGGCCTACACCGCCTTCCTCGAGGCGCTGAGCAGGTCGCCCGACATCAGCGGCGCCGAGCTGGGACAATTGATCGTGCAAAGCTACATCCAGGACGATCAGCGCATCGTCGATGACCAGGCGCGCGCCGAGTTGTTGCGGCAGAGCATGCCCATGGGCGGCTTCTTCGGCGCGGCGCCGTCGGCCCGCCAGGTGACACAGCAGTTCGAGCAGGCCGGCACGCTAACGGCGGTGGATCTCTCAAGACTCCCGGCGCTCATCGATAGCGTCAACGCTTTCGCCTATGCCCTGCAGAACGCCAACCAGCGCACCGTCGCCCAGGCCCGCAGCTATGCCCAATCGTTCACCAACATCTTCGGGGACAATGTTCCGCCGGCCTACATCGACCTGGGGAATTTTGTCCAGTTGCTCAAGCGCGAGGGCGGCAACCAGGCTGTCAGCCAGGCCGCCGACAAAGTGCTCGCCGCGTTGAACCAGGCCGTCATCGCCGAAAAGCACGGCGCGAAAAAGCCCGGCGCGACCGGCATCTCGCTCTACTTCCCCAACTCGCAACTTTATGCCTCGCCCGTCACCGGCTACCAATCGTACAACATTGTGGCAGGCCAGTTTGCGCGTATGTCGCTCTGGGACGACTTCCTGGCCTTCCACTACACCGGGCGGACCTTCCAACCGGCGGCTGCCGACATCGTCGTTCCCGACCGCGGCGCTACGCTGACCCCGCCGGGCAAATCTACCATCCAGGTGTCACCGATTACCCTCTCCAGTAAGGTGGCGGCGCCGGGCAAACCGGTGCTCCTTAGTATGGACATCCGCGGCGAAAGCGTCGGCTACATCAAACTGTTCGTGGGATTCTACGACCAGGCTTCCAATTCCATTTTCGTGGCCGACTCGGACTACCTGGAAAGCGGTGAAAACCGCGAAATCGACGGCGTGTACTATCCGGTGTGGAGCACGAACGACGTTTTCACCATGGAGTTCGAATGGGACCCGGTGTTCTTTGCCATCGACGATGGCAAAAACACGGTGATCGCCAACTTTGAGCCGCACAGCTACGGGGCGACATACGAAGAGGCCGTCTACACCGTCGAGGGCATCTACACCTATGCCGACAGCGGCGAAACGCGCTACGCGCGGCTATACTTCGCCAACGGCGTCTTGCAGCAGGTGTTTGGCTTCACCGGCGAGGATGGCAATGGCGCACCGCGCGAAATTCTCCCACAAACCGGCGATACCTTCACCGTGTTGGATAAATGGCTTGATCTCGATGCGCAGGGCAGGGTCACACAGGCTTCACGGCAGGCCGGCGGCACGCTGACCTTCGGCACGCAAATGTTCACCTGGACGGAACTGTCTGCCCCGGCGGGCGAATATCTGGTCGGGTTTATCGTCGAGGACCTGGATGGCAACGCTTATCAGATGTACGAACAAGTCACCGTTCAATAAAGGCAGGAGCAAAATTATCGTATGACCGCTTCCGAACTCGAAAAGTGCCGGGCTGCTCTCGCGGCAGCCGAGGCGCAGAACGCCGCGCGGGCCAAGACCATCGCGCAATTAAGAAAGGAAATTCTCCAATACGAAGAAATCGAGGAAACGCTCAAGCGCCGCAACCGCGCGCTCTATCTGCTCAACCAGGCCGGGCAGGTCTTCAGTTCCAGCCTGGATTTGGACGCGGTGCTGTCTGCCATCCTCGACCAGGTGCGGCAGATTATGGGCGTGCGGGCGGCTTCCATCTGGCTGGTGGATGAAGCCGCCAACGCCGTGGTCTGCCGGGAATCCTCAGAACAATGGCTCATCCGTGGGCACCGGGTGGCGTATGGACAGGGCATCGTGGGTTGGACGGTGAAACACGGGCAAAGCGTCATCGTGCCCGACACACGACTCGATCCACGGCACTACAAGGGCATCGATGAGGAGATCGGGGTAGAAATCCGCTGCATCCTCAGCGTGCCGCTGAAGATCAAACAGCGCATCATCGGCGCGCTCCAGGTAGTGGATACCGAGACCGATTGCTTTAGCCAGGAAGACATCCCGATTATGGAATCGCTGGCAGCGACGGCGGCGATTGCGATCGAAAATGCGCGACTGTTCGAGCAAGTGCTAAGCGACGCCGAGACGAAAACCACCCTGCTCTACGAAATCAACCACCGCGTCAAGAACAATCTGGCCTCGATCATCGGACTACTCTACAGCGAACAGCGTTATGGCGACGGCGACCGACAGACGCTCATCCAGGACCTCATCCGGCGCATCCAGGGCATCGCCCAGGTGCACGCGATGCTTTCCGAGACCGAGTGGGCCCCCCTCCCCCTCGACGAGTTGACGCGCCAGATCATTATGACAACACTGCGCACCCTCCCGCAGGATGTCAAAGTGAATGTCACCATCACGCCGGCCCCGGTGCGGATCGCGGCTAAACACGCCACCAACATGGCGCTCATCATCAACGAGCTGACCACTAACACGCTCAAATACGCCCTGGACGGACGTGATACGGCGGAAATTCGGGTGCGCATCGTTGCAGAGGACGCGGGAACAACGCTGTTCGAGTTCTCCAACGATGGGCCGGATTACCCTGACGACGTCCTGAACATGAGCCGCCACAACCTGGGCCTCTACCTGGTCAAGAGCCTCGTGGAGCGCGGCCTGGAAGGCACCGTCACCCTGCGCAACGACGGCGGCCCGGTCACGGCCATCCGCTTCAAGAATACCCAAAGCAAGGGATAAAAACAGAAAGGGGGGCGATGTCTCGCCCCCCTTTCAAATCCGCTTTTCTCACCAGTGGCGCAATAGTTCGACAAACAGCCGCACCCCAAAGCCTGTCGCGCCTTTGGGGATGTAGGGCAAATCCTTCTCAATCTGATCCAGCCCCGCGATGTCGATGTGCGCCCACGGCACGCCATCGGGCACGAATTTGCTCAGGAAATATCCGGCGGTGATGCTGCCGCCCGCACGCCCGCCGATATTCGCCACGTCCGCTACGCCGCTCTTGAGCTGCTCGCCGTATTCCTCGAAGAGCGGCAGCGGCCAGACCCGCTCGTAGGTGGCATCACCGGCAGTACGCAGGCGCGCGATCAACGCCTCGTCGCCCATCACCGCCGCGGCGTGATCGCCCAGGGCGACCACCCGCGCACCGGTCAGCGTCGCAATGTCGAACACCGCCGCCGGCCCGAAGGTCCCGGCATAGGTGAGCGCGTCCGCCAGAATCAGGCGGCCTTCCGCGTCGGTGTTGAGGATTTCGACGGTCAACCCCTTGAGCGAGCACACCACATCGCCCGGCTTGGTCGCGTGCGCATCGGGCATGTTCTCCGTCAATGGCGCCAATCCAACGACGTGCAATGGCACGTCCAGCAGGGCCAGCGCCCGCAACGCGCCGATGACCGCCGCCGCGCCGCCCATGTCGCCCTTCATACGATGCATATTCTCGCCCGGCTTCAGCGAGATGCCGCCCGTGTCAAAGGTGATGCCCTTCCCCACCAGCACCACCGTTGGCAGGTCGTCGCGCCCGGCGTTGTGTTCCAGGATGACCATGCGGGCCGGTTCGCCGCCGCCGCGATTGACGCTGAGCAGCAGGTGCATCCCCAACGCCTCCAACGCCGCCTTGTCCAACACCTCGCAGCGCAGGCCGGTTTCCGCCGCCATGCGCGCCGCCGTCTCGGCGATGTGCGTTGGCGTGGCGATGTTCGCCGGGCGGTTCACCAGATCGCGGGCCAGCAGTGTGGACTCCGCCACAATCTGGCCGGTTCGCGCGCCGGCTTCGAGGGCGGGCACGCGCGCGGCATCCAGCTCCACCAGGGTGAGCGTCTCCAGATCAGGCCGCGCATCCTCCAACTGCGTCTTCAGCTCATGGAAGCGGTACAGCCCCAGGAGCGTCCCTTCGACGGTGGCTTCCGCCGCCAGTTCCGGCGCTACGCCGCCAATCCCGGCCCCGTGGATGATCGTGTGCAGATGCGTCACCCCCAGGTCGCGCGCTTTCTGCGCCGCCGTCCCGGCAGCCTGGCGGATCACGTCCAGGGTGAATTTTTCGGACTTGCCCAGGCCCACCAGGATCACCCGCTGCGCGGGGATCGCTCCGGTGGGATAGAGCACCGCGACTTCGTTACGCTTGCCGCGAAAGTCGCCGCCGGCAATGAGCGCCTGTATCTGCCCGCCGAGCGCCCGATCCACCGCGCCTGTCGCGCCGCCCGGAACCGTCACGCCTTCGAAGAGATTGACCACAATCGCCTGCGCTGCTACCGTTTGCAGCGCACCTGGCATCACATTAATCTGCATCCATGGCCTCCTATGCCTGCGCTACGACCGCCCGCCGCGCGCCAGGATCTCTGAACCGCTCTGGGAACGCCGTGACGAGCCGATTGATGTGCTCAGACAATTGCGTTCGCAGGAAAGCCAATACCTCTGGATCGGCGGGGAAACTCGAAATCAGGAACTCAAATACCGCATTGACCTCCGAATGTTCCAATTCATTGACCAACTCGTAAGCATCGGCGAGCGTGTGAACTTGATCCAGGATCGTCTCAACCACCAACCCTGCTGCGTGACGCGCATTTTCCAATATCACCGGGTCCACACGCGTCCCAAGCTGCTCGACACTCAGATCGCCCTGCAAGCGCGCCAGCCAACGGGCGTGGGCGATCTCGTCTGTCACGTAACGCTGCCAAAACTCGGCCACGTCACTGCACTGGGCAAATTTGGCCGCCAGTCCACGATATAACTCTGCTGCCGATGTTTCCGCCGAGATCGCCAGCGCAAAAAGATCGGCGAATGTGTTCCCTTGTACCATACATACCTCCTCAGTGCCACTGTCGGCAAGCACAGCTCGCCTATCCAGTATTATACTCGTTGAACCAGGGGAATGCAACCAACCACTACAGGAGGATGCGTTTCAGATACATTTCAGAATGGGGACAATTGTTCTTTGCACCGCCGAGCACGCAGAGATTCAAAAATCCCGATGACGAGTTTTGTCATTCGCTTTCCGCCCAGAACATGATATGATAACGGTATACACGATGACAAAAATCGAGGTTAATTGTTCATAACGTGGAGAGCGTATGAATTCTGAAGAACAGTCGCAAATTTATCAAACCCTGTACCCACGCCGGCACGAGATCGCCGACGCCTGGGGCAAGTTGCTGATCACGCTGAGCCCTACCCTTGCCGAAGCTACCGACCTCAACCCCAAATTGCTCCATGCGACCGACCACCTTTTGAAGTTGCTGATTGCCGAGCCTTTCAATGCGGCAGCGGCCCAAACGACCGGCGCATGGCTGGACATGCTGGATAACGTACAACCGGAGGCGCTGCTCCAAATCTACGAACTGTTGGCGCGAGAACTCGTCACCGGATTGACCCCCGAACAGCTCGTGCTGGTGTATCCGCGTGTCACCGCTTTAATCGGCGCCGTGGGGTTGGGGTGCGCCATCGGTAAGGCCGAACGGGCAAAGACCTTCGACATGAACGCCATGTCGGTGATGGGCCACGATCTCAAAACGCCGATCAATGCTATCACCGGCTTCTCGAAGGTCATCCTCAAAGGCATCGACGGCCCCATTACCGAGTTCCAACAACAAGACCTGACCTCCATCCACGATGCCGGACAAAAACTGCTGACGATGATTGACGAAATGTTCCGCACGGCCAAGACCGATGCCGGCAAGACGAACCTGTACGGGGTCGAATTCGACGTCGCAGCCCTGATGGGCGATGTGTTGCACGTGAGCCAGCCCATCCTCGCCCGGCACGGTCATGCGCTGAACGTCCGCTGCCAGGGTGAATTGGGTGTGATGAACCTGGACGCTTCGCGCACCAGATGGGTGCTGCTTGGGCTGCTCTACTACGCCGCCCGTCGCACGAGCAACAGCACAGTTTCGATCTCGGTCGCCCGCGAGACTGTTCAGGACACAAACTGGTTCCTCTTCACCATCAGTGTGGCAAAACCCCAGCAGACGCCGGATGAGGTCGATTTCTGGGCAGATGATAAGGCGCAGGACGATGCCGACATCGCGCTGATCACCGGCCGGCGCTTCTGCGAAGAACTGGGCGGCAGCCTGGCGACGGAGGAAAGCAAAGACGACCTTGTCAGGTTCGTCGTGCGCCTGCCCGCGCCGCAATTGCCACAGTAAAGTTCCTGAACCTCCCCGGCGTTTGGACACCGGGGAGGTTTGCATTTCCCTGGCTGTGCAACCTTCAGGCAGGTCTAACGTAAAATAAGTAAACGTCCATAATAAGGAGAAAGAAAAATGCAAACGAATATTAAAGTTTTAGGCTGGCTGCATATCGTCTTGGGGATTCTGGGATTGCTGATCGGCTGTTTTGTCATCGCCATTCTGATGAGCGCCGGTCTGTTCTCCGGCGAGCGGACCGCCATGGTCGTCCTCACCATCGCCGGCACTTTTGGGGCCGCAATGACGCTGATATTCTCCGCGCCGGGCATCGTCGCCGGGATCGGATTGCTGCAATATCGCTCGTGGGCGCGGGTGCTGGCGCTGATTCTGGCCTTCTTCAACCTGCTCGTCGTCCCTCACGGCACGGTGTTCGGGGTCTACACCCTCATTTCGCTGTTAAATACAGAGGCGGCGGCTCTGTTCAACAAATAGCCAGAACCGGATTTTGTGTCAAAGACTACAAAAGTCTCAGTAGATCCCAAAATGCTCAAGGGGATCGTCAGATCCCCGTTCCGGTCTTGATCTGGCGATCCAGACCAAGCAAAATTGGATCTACTGAGTCTGGCTCCTGCTTAAGTTTCGATCTACTGAGTTTATAAACACTCCCCAAAATCACACAAGCCGTTAGCATTGTTATCCGTATAGCGCCGGCAACGCCCAGGATAGGCGCACGCATTACGACAGCGCACGGTACAAAGCACCGGTGTCGGAGTTGCCGCAGGTACAGGGGTAGCAGAGGGCGTAGGGGTTGTTATAATGAGTTCGCGTTCTTCTGGCGCAGCCGGAGAAGGCATGGAAGTGGGCGAAACACCGGGCGTCGCAGCGACAACAGGTGTAGGCGACCCAATCGATGTGGGCGCTGCCATCGCGTTGATTGGGTCGGCCGCCCCGTTCCAGAAATTACGGCGACCTATATTGTAGACGACCGCGGCAGCCGCGCCGCCGATGACGCCCATCATGATGAGAAACTCACGCCGGTTAATGCGTCTGTTTCCCCCAGCGGGAACGGCAACCGGAGTGCACGCAGGAAGCAACCTGGGCGAAAATTTGACGATCCATTGCCAGTGCAAGCTCAACTTGACGACCAGGCCAAGCAAAGTCAACAGTGAACTGAGAACGTGAAGGTCACGCCACACCTGATAATCGGTCAGCGGCAAATCCAGCCAACTTGAAATGACGATGCCGGTGACGACAATACCTCCCAGGCCCACACCAAGCCCGACATCCAGCAGATAAAAGACGCGCATCCGCCAATTGCACTTAAGAAAGCGCTGCGTGACCGTTTCAGCCCACTTCCAATGCACAAGCAGGTGATAGAGAGCCAACCCGCCGATCCCTATCCCCAACCACTGATGCAGAGCCAATCCGGTGAGATTCAAAAAGAAGCTCATGACAAAGCCGGTGAACAAAACGGCATCAACAATCCAATGCATTTGAGGTTTCAGCGGTCTAACGTCCGCCGGTACACTTTTCTTCAACATCACAAACCCCCTTTAGTCGTGAAATCTGACTAAAGTATAGCGCCCGTCTGTAAAGATTTCGTGAAGAAAAGATAAAGATTCGAAACAGGTTAACGTTTGTGTCACCTTATCACGATGCGCGTGCACAGAGATACACCGTTTTCGTCTGTTCCAACAATCCATGTCCCACGCCGCCATCCACGGATAGCACACCGCCATCGGCAAAATAAGCAAAGTCGAAATGCACTGCATCCCCGGCACCTTTGCCCGGCAATGGCATCAGTCGCGCCGTCAGCGGTTTGTGCAGGCGCACGGATAGCGCCGCCACGTCGAACAGCAGCCTGACGAGTGTGCCTTCGCCGACATCGCCGGGCAACGGTACGGTATCCAATCCCGTCCCGCACACGGCGGACCACTGCAATAACTCCCCGACGTTCAGCCGCCCCTCGGCGGCGCGCTGCGCGAGCACAACATCTTCCAGCACAGGGAGCATCAAGCCGCAGAATCCCACCCGCGGAAAGCGCGCCTGCCCAATCGCATCGGTCAGCGTCGCCGCCGCCGCCAACGAACCGGCTGCACCGAGCGGCTGTCCGGTCAGCGCCTCCAGTGCCGCGCCGATGCTGCACGCAAGCGTGGGAAACGGCGCGAGTGAGAAATCGATTCCGTGAAAGCGCACAGCTTGCTGCGCAGCCAGCCGATCTGCCACGGCGACCAGGCGCCCGGCCTCACCTTCGATGCGTTCACGCAGACAACGGTGGGCGTCCGCCAGGTCGGAGGCTGCATGGCTGGCGATGACTGCGAGATCCGCCGCCTCCGTCGCTATGGCGAAAGCCGGCGCGCCGCCATCGTGATACGCCGCCGGAAAGAAGGGCGTGCCGGGCCGGACGTGCGCCAGCGCAGCGAAACGCAGATTGCCAAAACCGCCTTCGATGTGAGACGCCTCGCGGATCACCCGTGCCGCACCCCGCACGGCTGCCCCGTCGATAACGCCGCTCGCCGGATCGACGATGTGCGCCGTGGCGAAGACTGCCTGGGTGGCGGCGAACATCTCCGGCAAGCGCGGCAGCAGCGTCGCAGGCGCAGGACCAAGCGAGACGTACTCGAAGCCATGTTCACGGGCCAGCGTCTCCACCTCAACCGCATAACGGACGGGGTCAGGATGCGGCGCCGGGACGCTATCCAGCGCCAGCCGCGTCGTCTGCACCTCAAAACCGGCGTCGGCGTAAGCCTGGCGGGCAGTTTGTGCAAAAGCGCCTGATTCCATCAAACGCGGGCCGTCCAGGGGAATCGCTGCATCGGCGAAAACGGTGATCGAACGAATT
The DNA here is from genome assembly GCA_019873725.1 of Chloroflexota bacterium. Taxonomy (GTDB): domain Bacteria; phylum Chloroflexota; class Anaerolineae; order B4-G1; family SLSP01; genus DSWT01. Next base: position 17,075 of record JAIOAS010000096.1, read on the forward strand.
TTCATGTCCCACCTCGTTTTTTCACGCCATTATAACACCGATGAGCGATCAACCATCACAGGACTTACGCACTGGCGGTAGTGGAAAAGTCATTGGACGCTGATTTTCGCAGATTCACGCAGATAACTTTTATCAATCTGCGAAAACCAGCGTGAATCTGCGTCCAATTGCGGCAAACTGCGTAAGTCCTACCTCAGCTTTGAGCTATCGGGGGCATTTCAATTCGAGGGCCTGAGATTGCAAAAAGCTTCAGAATCTGGTATCATAAGTGTACATCAGGCCTCGCCAAACTCTCGAACTGGCCTCACACTCCAACCGATTTTGTCACCGGATTGACCGGTGCTTCTCACTTCGACTGACACCTGAGGCCATTTTCGAGAAAAGACACCGATGCTCATGCACATTATGCAGCTTGAAAATACAATCCGACTATGCGACTACAAAACTAACGA
>JAIOAS010000097.1 GCA_019873725.1 Chloroflexota bacterium
CCAGCAGTTCTCTGAGCAGCGCTGGCAAGGGAAGGTCGCTTTCATCAACCGTGAGCAAGATTTGGGCGATCCGGGGTTGCGACAAGCCAAGGAATCTTACTTTCCGGATCATCTCGTAGAAAAATTCAGCGTGCGGCTGGCGTAACAGCATTAAGGGTTGTCATCACGTGGACGCGCGCTTGCTAGACGTACTGCAACTGGCCCGTGAAGGGCAGCGGGAGACCGCGCTGTTACGCCTGCGCTCGTATTTGCGGGCGAATCCTGCCGATGCCGACGCCTGGGTGGTGCTCGGTGGATTGGCGCCGGATCAAAAGATTGCGTTATCGGCGTTGCGGCGCGCCGTGCAGTTGGCGCCGGAGAACGCCATGGCACGCGATGCGCTGGCGGCTATGGAAGCGCAGACGGTGGCGACGATGCCCGAATTCCCCCCGATTGTTACGCCTGCTCCATCGGAGACTCCTGCTCGTGCCGGGTATGCGTCTCCGCAGCCAGAGTTTGCGCCGGCCCTGGAAATTCCTGCGCAGCCTGCGGATATGGAGTCGTCTGTAGCATTGCCCGGCACTGAAATGGCTGAAGCGCCGGAGATCATCCGGGAGTCTGAATCGCAGCCTGTATCGGATGTTATTCCGTCCTCTGCGGAAACCACTGCGGAAGCTGTGCCACCCGAAACGGCCTGGGACGCAGATTTTCAAGCCTTGCGGGATGCGCGGGCGGTCGTGTGGCCGTTTGCCGCGCGTGGCGAGAAGAACCGCACGTTGGGTGCGCTGTTGGACGAAAACCGGCTTACCCGCCAGGACTTGTTATGGGCGGTGCAAGAAGCGCGTAACGAGGAGGTTCGTCAAGCTGCCCGGTTAATTCTGCAAGCCACCCATCGGTTGACCGATGTGACGATGACGCTAGAGGACGCGCGTTTGATCGCCTGGCCGTTCCGTCGTTTGAACCGCCCGTTGGGCAAGTTGGTGGATGCGGGTACCGTCCGGGTGAAAGATTTGCGCCGCGCTTCCTGGTATGCGAAGGATGCGCGGTTGCGCGAGGCCGCGCGCGTGATGTTGCCGGTGGCGTTGGAACGACGGGAGGCCGAACAGCGCAAACGTGAGGCGCAACGCGAAGCGCAGAAGGAACGGCAGCAACCCGTTGCGCCACCGCCCGCTGCTGAGCCGCAGCAGAAAGCGCCCGCGCCGTCCCCCGAAAAGTCGTCCGGGCAGGAGCGCGAGCGTAAGCCGGTTCGCGCGCCTGCAGATGTCACCCCGGACGACCGCGCTGCTCCCAACGATCACATAGCGCGGCCGATGCCCGTCATTCAAGGGTCCGACTATCTCGCCAACGAGGTGCAGCGTCGTTATCGTCAAAGTGCCCTCACCGCCGCCGTGATGCTAGTGCTCACACTGGCGGGGTTGTTTGTAGTGTTGGCGATCATTGTGATCGAGGTCGTTAATCAAAAAGCGCCGGCGCTGTGGCTTTGGCCGCTGGTAGCGATATTGCTCCTGCCGCTCTTCTGGTTGAGCGATCGTTTCGTCGAGCTGTGGCAGGAAGAGCAGAACTTCCGCCGCGGACAACTGGGGGAGAGCGAAGTGGCGCGGTTGCTGCGCATGGGTCTGGGGGGCGATTGGACGTTGTTCCGCAACGTGAAGCTGCCGGGCAGTAAGGTGGATATCGACATGGTGTTGCTGGGGCCGCCGGGTGTGTTCGCGCTGGAGGTGAAAGCCTACACGGGCAATTACCGGTACGCCAAGCAGCACTTCTACCGGCGCTCGATGATGACCTGGCGGCGGATGCAGCACAATCCCGGCAAACAAGCCCGTGCGGCTGCGGGTGTATTGCACGCTTACATCACCGACACGTTGAACGAAGATGTTTGGGTGGAACCGCGCCTCGTGTGGGTAGGCCCTGGGAATCTGACCCTGGAGGAGCCGGAGGTTTTTGTCTGGTTTGCCGGGAAACTGGAGCAAGAGACCGAACGGCTGCGCGCGCTTCCGCGAAAACTGTCCGCCGAAAAACGCGCTGCCCTTTCCGGTCTTATGCGTGGCCTGTGTAGTACGCTGCGATAACTGCCTGGTAGATGAAGCAGATTTTTTGCATGACGAACAATAAATCTGCTCAATCTGCTTCATCTGCTGATCGAAAAAAGATCATTGGCTGATTCTATGGATCGCCGCTGCGATAAATTCTCGGAAGAGCGGGTGGGGACGTTGTAAACGCGATTTGAATTCCGGGTGGAACTGGCTGCCAAGCATCCAGGGATGATCGCGCAGTTCGGCGATTTCAACCAGCCGATTATCCGGCGACAACCCGCTAAACACCATGCCCGCTTTTCCCAGCACCTCGCGGTAAGCGTTGTTGAACTCGAAGCGATGCCGATGCCGTTCGTAGACTTCTGCGACGCCATACGCGGCGCGCGCTTTCGATCCCGGTTGCAATTCGCAGGGATAACGCCCTAACCGCATCGTGCCGCCCATATCGAGCAAGTCTTCCTGATCCGGCATCAACGAGATGACAGGGTGCTGTGTTTTATGCTTGAATTCCGTACTGTTCGCATCGTCGGTTTTGAGGACGTAGCGGGCGAACTCAATGCACATCACCTGCATCCCCAGACACAGCCCCAGGTACGGAATCTGGTTCTCGCGGGCGATTTTTGCGGCCAGAATCTTACCTTCGATGCCCCGCGAGCCAAACCCACCCGGCACCACAATGCCGTCGGCTTGCCTGAGCCGGTCAATGTTTTCGCCATGCTCCAACGTCTCGCTGTGGATCCAGTCAATGTCAACCGCATACCCGTGAAATAAGCTGGCATGGATCAGCGCCTCGCGGACGCTTATGTAAGCGTCGTGGAGTTCCACGTACTTTCCCACCAACGCAATGCGCACCGTCGGCTTTTCCGACTTGAGACGTGCGATAGCCTCCTGCCAGTCCCGCAAGTCCGGTGGGTGCGCTTTGTCTTGCAGATGCAACATCTCCACGACCAGATCGCCTAATCCGGCTTCTTCTAACATCAACGGGACCTCGTAGATGCTGTCCGCTGTCGTCAGTGGGATCACCGCCTCGCGTTCCACGTCGCAGAAAAGGGCAACTTTGGCGCGGATGTCGCCGTCGATGGGCAGGTCCGACCGCAGCCCGATGATGTCCGGCTGGATGCCCATGCCGCGCAGCTCGCGCACGCTGTGCTGGGTGGGTTTGGTCTTCAGCTCGCCGCTGGAACTCAGATAGGGCAGCAGCGTCAGGTGGATGTAGAGAACGTTGTCGCGTCCCACGTCTTTGCGCATCTGGCGGATGGCTTCCAGGTAGGGCTGGCCTTCGATGTCACCCACCGTGCCGCCGATTTCGACTAATGCCACGTCGGCCTTGAGGTCTTGCGCTGCGCGGATGATGCGCCGCTTGATCTCGTTGGTAACGTGGGGGACAACCTGGATTGTGCCGCCGAGGAAATCGCCGCGCCGCTCGCGCGCGATGACTTCGCTATACACCTGTCCGGTCGTGACGTTGTTGAGCTTGCCGAGGTTGTCGTCGATGAAGCGCTCGTAGTGGCCCAGGTCAAGGTCGGTTTCCGCGCCGTCTTCGGTGACGAACACTTCGCCGTGCTGGTAGGGCGCCATTGTGCCGGGGTCGACATTCAGATAAGGGTCTAATTTTTGGATGGAGACGCTCAACCCGCGGGCTTTGAGGATATGGCCCAACGACGCCGCCATAATGCCTTTCCCGAGAGAACTGACCACACCACCCGTTACAAAGATGTATTTCGTTGCCATAGTCACCTCCTCACGGGATTTCTATTCTACAGGTTTTTTTTAGAAATGCCAACTGGGAATAGTCGGGGAGTCGAGTAGTCGAGTAGTCGGGTAGTCAGGTAGTCAGGTAGTCAGGTAGTCGGGTAGTCGGGTAGTCAGGTAGTCAGGTAGTCGGGTAGTCGGGTAGTCAGGTAGTCGGGTAGTCAGGTAGTCGAGTAGTCGGGTAGTTGAGTTGTCGGGTAGTCAGGTAGTCGAGTCGTCGGGTAGTCTGGTGGTCGAGTAGTCGGGTAGTCAAGTCGTCGGGTAGTCGAAAACAAGAGAGTATCAGTAGATCCAAAAATGCTCCAAGGGGATCGGCAGATCCCCGTTCTGGTTTGGATCGGCGATCCAGACCAAGCGAAATTGGATCTACTGAGTATGGTGGTTATCGGTCGAACCTCAGCGGGCATTTGGTTTGGGTGTGTTTCATTTCTTGGGGGCGCGGTCGGAGACCGTCCCCAGCGTGCTCTGGCCGGTCTCTGACCATGCCAGCCCGGATTTTCAACTCATTTGAAACACACCCATTTGGTTTTTCCACCAGGTCGGTTATACTATTATCCAGCAACGACTACCAGCCTAACGACTATCAGCCTAACGACTACCGAACCAACGACTATCGGACTAACGACTATCGGACTAACGACTACCAGCCTAACGACTATGCGACTAACGACTACCGAACCAACGACTATCGGACTAACGACTATGCGACTAACGACTACCAGCCTAACGACTATGCGACTAACGCCTACCGGACTAACGCCTATCCGACTAACGACTATGCGACTACCGACTACCAGACTAACGACTACCAGACTATTGGGAGGGACTGATGGAGATTTTGGGTATTGATATTGGTGGTTCTGGGATCAAAGGCGCACCGGTTGAAACGACAACGGGGGCGTTTTTGGCAGACCGTCACCGGATTGCTACGCCGGAGGGGGCAAAACCGGCGGATGTGGCGAGGGTGGTCAAGAAGCTGGTGAAGCATTTTGCATGGCGGGGGCCGGTCGGTTGCTGCTTCCCGGCCTCGATTCAGCACGGTGTCGCGCGTACGGCAGCCAATGTAGATAAGAGTTGGATTGGTACAAACATCGAGCAGTTGTTTGCTGCCGCCACGGGCTGCCCGGTGCGCGTGCTCAACGACGCGGATGCTGCCGGTTTGGCCGAAATGCGCTTTGGCGCGGGGAAGGGTGTTGGCGGGCTGGTGTTGATTGTCACGATTGGTACAGGCTTGGGCACGGCGCTTTTCATCGACGGCGTACTTGTTCCCAACACCGAATTGGGGCACATCGAGATGAACGGCAAGGATGCCGAGCTGCAAGCTTCGGATGCCGCCCGCAAACGCGAAGACCTTTCGTGGGAAGTGTGGGCCGGGCGTTTCAACCAGTATTTGCAGATGATGCGGGCGTTGCTGTGGCCTGATTTGATTATCCTCGGTGGCGGCGGCAGTAAGAAGTTGAACAAGTTCCGGCATTATCTCACTGTGGATATTCCCATTGTCCCGGCGGCGACTCTCAACAACGCCGGCATCATTGGCGCTGCGTTGGCGGCGGAAGCCCTCAAGACGACGTAAGTTTCTCTCGGACGCCGATTATTGCAGATGCACACGGCGGGTACAAGTTTGTGCCGCGCCTGATGTTGCCGATCATCCTGGCGTTCGACCACCGGGTCAACGACGGGGCGGAGGCGCAGCGGTTCCTGAATCGTATCATCGAACAACTGGAAACCCCGGAGAAACTGCTCCTGGGCTTATAGGAAAAGGTTTTGTCAGCAGATTAAGCGGATTTTAGCAGATTGAAAATCCGAAATCTGCTTAATCTGCTAAATCTGCTGATTGTCAGGGAGGATAAAATGACACAAGAGGTACATACGGAAGTTGCCACGTTAGGTGGCGGGTGTTTTTGGTGTTTGGAGGCGGTGTTCGACAAGCTCAAGGGCGTGCTGCATGTCGAATCCGGCTACGCGGGTGGAACGATCCCGAACCCAACGTACAAGCAGGTTTGTACCGGCATGACCGGGCATGCGGAAGTGGTGCAGATCACCTTCGATCCGACGGTGATCACGTTTCGGGAACTCCTGGAGGTCTTCTTCGACATCCACGATCCGACGACGCTGAACCGCCAGGGCGCGGACGTAGGCACGCAGTATCGCTCGGTGATTTTCTATCACTCGGACGCGCAAAAGGCGACGGCCGAGGCGGTGATCGCAGAACTGGAAGCCGCGCGGGTGTGGAAATCGCCCATTGTCACCGAGGTAACGCCGTTTGACGTGTTCTACGAAGCGGAAGACTATCATCAGCAGTACTACGAACAAAATCAGCAACAGCCGTACTGCCGCGCGGTCATCGCGCCCAAGCTGGCGAAGTTCACCCAACACTTCGTCACCAGGCTAAAGGTGGATTGAGGGTGTGTTTTGTCAACGGATTGAACGGATTTTAACGGATTCTGAAACTGTAAACCTTTAACCAGTATGCTTTAAGGAGGCAAACAATGGTCAAGAATATGGGAACTGTGGATCGGGTTGTGCGTGTGGTGATTGCGGCAATTATCGCCGTTTTGTACTTCACCAATGTGATTTCTGGGGCGCTCGCGATTATCCTGGGGATCGTGGCGTTGATCTTCCTGGCGACGAGCGCGGTTGGCTTTTGCCCACTGTACGTGCCGTTCAAATTCTCGACGCGCAAAAAGGCATGAGGGGGTAGCATGACCGACAAAATCGTGAAAAGCGATGCAGAATGGCAGGAGATTCTGACGCCGGAGCAGTATCGCGTGATGCGCAAGAAGGGCACGGAACGCGCGTTCACCGGCAAGTACTACGCCTACAAAGAGGACGGTATCTACCGGTGTGGCGCGTGCGGGCAGGAGCTGTTCGATTCGCAGACCAAGTTCGATTCCGGCACGGGCTGGCCGAGCTTCTATGCGCCGATTGGCCCCGAGCGGGTGACGGAAGCGAACGATTACAGCCACTTCATGGTGCGTACCGAGGTGACGTGCAGCCGCTGTGGCGCGCATCTGGGTCATGTCTTCGATGATGGGCCCGCGCCGACCGGTTTGCGCTATTGCCTGAACTCGATCTCGCTGGAGTTCGTGCCGCGCTCTCAAAATCAGTCAGCAGATTGAGCAGATGCGGCCCAACTCGAAGGGCCTGGGTCTGGAGAACACCCACGTCGAAGTGGACGCGCGCGGGTTCATCAAGGTCGATGCGCAGCAGCGCACCGCCGATCCGCACATCTTCGCCGTGGGTGACGTGGTAGGCGGGTTGATGCTGGCGCACAAAGCGATGCGCGAGGGCAAGGTCGCGGCGGAGGTGATCGCCGGACAGCCGGCGGCCTTCGACGTGCAGGCCATTCCCGCCGTCGTCTACACCGACCCGCAACTGGCGTGGGCCGGGCTGACGGAGAACGAGGCCCGCGCGCAGCAGCGCCCGATCAAAGTGGCGCGCTTCCCGTGGAGCGCTTCCGGCCGCGCGTTGACGATGGACGCGCCGGAAGGGATGACGAAGATCATCGCCGACCCGGAGACGGGGCGCGTGCTCGGCTTCGGCATCGTGGGGCGTGAAGCCGGCGAGATGATCGCCGAGGGCGTGCTGGCGATCGAGATGGGCGCGCTGGCCGAAGATGTGGCGCTCACCATTCATGCGCACCCCACGCTTTCCGAAACCGAAGGCGAGGTCGCCGAGCTTTTCCTCGGCAGCGCCACACACATTCTGCCGGGCAAGAAATAATCCGGTTTTCGGGTAGCGCCCCCGCCAGAGAGCGGGGGCGCTTTTCCATGGGTGATTTCCAAGTCTCGCAAAATGCAGTAACATGAGTCTCAGTAGATCCGAAAATGCTCCAAGGGGATCGTCGGATCCCCGTTCAGGTCTGAATCTGGTAATCCAGACCGGGTAGCATTGCGATCTACTGAGTCTGGTTATGCAGCGCGTGATCGGAGGGTGGGCTATGCCGCGGACAAGAGAACGTGCGATTCAAGTTTTGGTCGTCGAAGACGAGCCTTTGGTCGTCGAAATGCTGGCGGGCATGTTGCAGGAACTGAACTATGGCCTTGCCGGTGTGGCCCACGACGGCGCCCAGGCTGTGGAAATGACGCAGACATTGCGACCGGACGTTGTGTTGATGGACATTGGCCTTGCCCGCATCAACGGTATCGACGCCGCCACCAAAATTCAGCAGGTTTGCCCAACACCCGTCATCATCCTCACCGCTTATGCCGGTCGTGACATGCTCACGCAGGCTGTCGATGCCGGTGTAGGAGCGTATCTGATCAAGCCGCCCAACCGGTCTGATCTGGATAACGCCATTACAACCGTCGTCGCTCGTTTTGAGGATATGCAGACACTCCAGCGTCTGAATGACCAGCTACAGACTGAAGTTGCCATACGCCAACGGGTAGAAGAAGAGCGCGAACGTCTGTTGGCGGCAGAACGCGAGCAGCGCCTGTTGGCTGAGATGTTGACCGAAGTGACCCTTGCGCTAACCTCGCAAACAGACTACGAGATGATTCTGGACGAGATTTTGACGCAGGCGCAGCGTCTCATTGCTTTCAGAACAGCGGCGATTTTCCGTTTGGAGCGCGACGAGCTGCATGCTGTCCGTTGGCAAGGGTATGGAGAACATAGCGCGTTTATGGCAGATTTGAAACTGTCGCTGGATGATTTCACAATCCTGGCTGAGGTTATCCGTTCTCAAAAGCCTTACATCGTTTCTGATACTTTTCAGGACCCTCAATGGATTATTCTCAAAGAGGTTTCCTGGATACGATCGGGGCTGTTCATGCCGATTTGTTATCGGCAGCGGGTTTTGGGTACGCTGCATTTTGACAGTGCCAGCCCTAACGCTTTTACCGAGGCGGATGCGCAACGCTTGATCCCCCTGGCGAATGCTGCTGCGATTGCCATTGAAAACGCCCAATTGCGGAGTGGTTTGGAGGCTGAAGTGGCCGCCCGCACAGCCGATATTGCTGCAGAGCGGGATAAAAGCGCAGCTATTCTGCGCAGTGCTGGAGACGCCATTGCGGTATTGGACAGCAATTTGCGTATTCAGTACGTCAACCCGGCGTTTGAACATCTCACCGGCTATACGGCGGGTGAAATTCTCGGAAAGACAACCCACGAGGCAGTGTCAGGACAAATGCCGGAAATCGCTAAGCAGAGTATGGTTGTTGCCTACCAAACCGCGACCGAATGGCGGGGCGAAATGCAGTTAGTTCGTAAAGATGGGCGTTCTTACGATGCGTCGGCCGTCATTGCCCCGATCAAGGACGCTGCCGGCACAGTGCTTGGCTATGTTTTCAGTCACCAGGACATCAGTCGCTTCAAGGCGTTGGATCGTGCGCGGAGTCAATTCATTGCCGGTATTTCACATGTCTTGCGCACGCCTTTGACGATTCTCGATCTGAACCTGCGGAAAGTGCAACGTAGTGCGTTGCGGGAGGAGGATCGGCTGGCCTTGGACACGATGGCGATGCAGATTGCAAGCATGACACATCTCACCGATGACATCCTCGAAATGGCTGCATTGGACAGTACACAAGGCGGGTTGACACTGAAGCCCGTCATCCTTGCGCCGCTCATCACCGATACGGTGCGCCGCTACGAGAGTCGCGCCGCCGCTGCCGGATTATCCTTGACTTGTGCGCCGATTATGGTAGACCTGCCTGCTGTCCGCGGTGATCATAGTCGGATCGTCAGGATGCTGTCTGAGATTATTGAAAATGCGATTGCCTACACCCCTGCCGGAGGGCGCGTTACCGTCCAGGCGACGACGGTATTCCGTGACGCGCATATCTGGCTGACCGTCATCGTGCGTGATACCGGCCCTGGGCTGCTGGACGAGGAGCGCGAACGTATTTTCGAGCGTTTCTTCCGCGGGCGGCTGGCCGAGTCGGGGCACGTGCTGGGATGGGGCCTGGGATTGAGCATCGCCCAGGAAATCGCCCGCGCCCATGGCGGGCAGATTACTGTCGATTCCGTTCTGGGAGAAGGGACGACTTTCACGATCTGGCTGCCGGCAGCGGCCTAGACGCTGCGTGAAACAAACTGCCCGACACGCGCCGTGTCGGGCAGTTTGTTTCAGGTGGTCGGAGCGCGCGATCAGTAGTTCCGCACCACCAACGGCAGGAAGATGGATGTGATGTTTTTGGTGACCCGTACCGTCGACCGGTAACTGTCGCTGTAGCCGAGCGTGTCGGTGATGGTCAACGTGACGGTGAAGGTGTTTTCGGTGTCGAAGGCATGGTTGGCGTTCTGGGTGAAAGCGAGCGGGCTGCCGTCGCCGAAATCCCATGCCCACGCGACGATGGGCGGCAGGTCTGTGGTTGAGGTGTCGGTGAAGTAGACGGTCGCGCCGATTTCGGCCAGCCCCGTGCTTTGGATGAACCCGGCGACCAACGCCGGCGCGTTGACCGTGACCACGCTGGTTGTCGTGGCCGTGTAACCGCACGTGTCGGTGATGGTCAGGCGCACGGTGAAGACGCCGTCTGTGGTGTAGGTGTGTGTGACGTCGGCTCCACTGGCGCTATGTCCGTCATCGAAATCCCAGGCCCATGCTACGATATCCGGGCCGTTCGTGGTGGACGTATCGGTGAAGCGTAGCGTGGTACTGACAAGGACAGTGACGGCGCTCTGGTCGAATCCTACGTTTAACGTGGGCGCGAGCACTTGCACGCTAACCGGCGCGCCGACCGCGCTGACCACGCCCTGGTCGCTGTCTACGACGCGGTAGTCGTTGTTGACGACCGTGCCCACCGCACAGGGTAATGTGGCTTCGAACATCGCCGTAGTGACGCCGCCGTTCGACGCGAGACTGTCAATGTACCACCACATCCACGGCAAGAGGAGCGTTCCCCCGTTGACATTTTCCAGCCCCGCCGGGATCGTATCGCTGAGGATGATGCCCGTACCCACACTGTTGCCGCTGTTCGTGACGGTCAGTGTGTAGGTGATGGGCGTCCCTGCGACCGCCGTGCTCTTGTAGACTTTGCTGACCTCGAAGTACGGCAGGTCAACGGCGACGCGGTACTCGGCGGCGTTGTTGCCTGTGTAGACTTCTACATCGCTCAGCGGTTCGGAGCTGGCGATTTCGGCCCGGTTGATGAAGGTGTCCAGGCCGGTGGCTGTAGCAGGGATGCGGACGGTGATGTAGATTTCGTTCCATTCACCGGCGTTTATTGGCCACAGGTCCCACACGGCTTGATTGTCCGACCAATGTTCGGGGTTGTGTTCGCACCATTCGGTCCAACCGCACCAGTGTTGAACGGCGCTCACGTACTCGAAGCCTGCGGGTAGCGTGTCGGTGAGCACGGCATTGTTCTGCAATCCCCACCACCATTGCCAGCCTTCGCGATTGTTGCCGAAGCGCAGGCTGAAGGTGATCGGTTCGCCGGGTAAGAATTCACCGCCTACCAGTTCTTTTTCGACCCATAAGTCGGGGCCAGTGGTGAGCACGGCGGTATCGGTGTTGTCGGCGGGGTTGACGTCGCCCTGAACCAACATCACCTCGGCGGTATTGGTGAAGATCAAGCCGAACGGCAGCGGCTCGGTATCGGTGATCAGCCCGAAGTCGAAACCCACCGACCAGCCCGGTTCCAGCAGCTCCAGCGTCATGGTGAAATGGTCGCCGAGATCGCGCCAGTCCCACCAGCGCCAGAAGCCGCCGCCGATGCCGCCGTCCATCCGCATCCCTGTGGGATAGATGTCGGTGACGGTGACCATATCTACCCGCTCGTCGCCCACATTTTCGACGTTGAGCCGGTAGGAAGCGCGGCGGGTGTTCTCGCCCCAGTTGTCCCACTGCCCCTCCTTGCGCACGCGCAGATTCGGGCCGTGGTTGAAGAGCGTCTCTGTCCATACGCTGATGTTATCGTCGTAGGTGTCCTCGCCGGGCAGGGGGGTGACCTCGGCGGTGTTGACCAGCACTGTGCCGGGTAGTGCGTCGGGCGCTACATCCAGCACGACCTCGAAGTTGTCGCCGTAGCCGTTGTCCAGCCCGGTGAATTCCCACACTACGTAGCCAGCGCCGACTTCAGCGGGCGCAAACGCATATTGGCCGTATTCATCGTGGTGCCACGCAGCCTGGAAGGTAGTCGAGACCGGCAACGTGTCCGTGATGCGAAAAGCGCCGACGGGGATGTTGCCGTTGTTGTGGACACCGATCCAGTAGCGCAGTTCGCCGCCGGGCACGAGTTGACCGCTGCCCCAATTCTTGTTGATATTCAGGTTGCTGTGCGGCGTGTTGATGTTGCCCCACCAGGTTTGTGAGTTGTCATCGCTGCTCAAGTCGTTGGCCGCATAGATTGTGGCCGTGTTGGAGAGGGGCATCCCCGGCCAGGCTTCTGCATCCACCGTCGCCCGGATGTAGACTTCGCTGCATCCGCCGCTGATGGAAGGCCGCGAGACGACCAGTTCGTGAGCACTGCGGCTGACCTCGACCCAGCCCACCTGCTGCCCCCACCAGGTTTGCAGCGTCATTGAGGGGTGCAGCGTGTCGGTGAGGACGACTTCGCTGCTGGCGGTTGAGCCATTGCTGCACACTCTCACGCCGAAAACGACGTCCTCCCCGGCTACGGGGTCGTCGGTCCACGCCCACTTGCCCACGTTGAGATAAGTGTCGTTGGGCTGTACGTCGCCGCTCCACTCACTGCGCTTTTCTCCTTCACCGCCCTGGTCGAAGGGATTGCTGGTGGCGATCTGCACAGTGTTGATGACGCGCTCGCCTGCCGCTGCAGTCACCTCAGCGAAGACGTAGAAGTGAATCCAGTCGCCCGGTTGGACCGTTCCCAGGTCTAGCACCACCTGGTCGCCGCCGCCGGTGTGCGCAAAGCCGGAGGTGTCGGTGATGTAGGTCATCCCTTGCAGCGTGTCGGTGATGACCACGTTCTCAGCCGGTGCGTCGCCCTCGTTACGGTACTGCACATAAAAGACGGCGTTGCCGCCCTCGGCGGGATTGTTGCCGTCCAGCCACTTTTCCACGCGCATACGCGGCGCGGGTGCGCGGAAAACGGCGAAGACATTGTGTCCCGCCGGCTCGCGGTACATCACGGCGAGGTCTTGTCCCGGCTGGATATCCCATTCGCTGCTGGGGTCCCAGGCGCAGGTGTAGGTGTCAAGGCCGTTGGGGATGACGCTGTCGGACTTGTTCGGCGCACCGCCGGGCGCGCCCCAGGTATGACATTCGATGTCCACCGGTCCCGGCATCAGCCAGGCAGCGTCTACTGTCCCGGTGATGCTGTCGGCATCTACATCCAGCAAGCCGGTAATCTGACCGATATGCACGGTCGCGGTATAACCGCCTTCCGTTGCGCCGTGAACGAAATCGCCGGGTTGTATATCCGGGCGCTGTGGCCTCCAGGGATCGTTCAGGTTGGTAGAGAAGCCGGTTTGTCCGTCATTCCACCAGGGGATGACGCCGGTGGTCAATTCGGCGGTGGCTTTGATGTCGCCCAGATCGTTGGTGACGGTGAGCCAGACGGTGTGCCCCCCTTCGTAGTTACCCTCGACCCAGTCGTGATCGTAGTTGACGTTGAGCGACAAGTCCAGATTGTCCAGCCGGTGGTGGAAGCCGATCCAGGCATAGTTAATCTCGGCCCAGTATCCCACATCGCCTTGCGCGCCGTGCGGGATATCGGGATAAGAGGCGCTATAATGCCCCTGGTCATCCGTTTCTACCCGCTGTGTGGGGAAGCCCCACAAATCGACCTGGACGATCTCATGATCCAGCGCATCGATTTGTCCCCACACCATATCACTGATCGAGGAGATCTGGCCGGTGAAGGGATCGGGAATCGTGATGACCACCGGATGCAGGCCCGCGCCTGCCGTCACGGTGATCACATCGCCGGGATCGAAGGTGTCGGGGAAGTTGTTCTCGTTCCAGCAGGTATCCCCGAAGGTCATCTCCGCCAGCGCCGTGGTCACGGTAATAGGAGCTTGTGGCGCGCAGCCCCACACGCGGGTGCGGTATACGTCGAAATCTACCCACTGCACTTCGCCGCCGCTGAAGGCCACGTTGGTGTCGGTGTTGTCGGTGGGATCTGTATCGCCTGACGGCAGGGTGATCTCTACCGTGTTGGTGAACCAACGCATCGGTACGCCGGGTTCGTCCAGATTGGCGTTGAATTCGATCTCGCCACTGTCACCTGGATCAAGCGCCAGGAATTGCCAGGCCAGTCTATCGCTGCTCAGCGAGGGGGTGACTGTGTGGCTTCGACCGGAGTTAAGGTTCCACCAGCCGTTCCAGGTAGTATTGGCAGGCAGGGTGTCGGTGATCCAGACGTTGGAGACGGTTTCACTGCCCACGTTGTAGAAGTGGATGCGATAACCCAATTGACCGGTGCCATTCCACCAGGACTCTTTGGTCACGCGCAGGTTCGGGCCTGAAGGGTTGAGCCTTACCGTCAAACAATCGCTGTTATTTTCTGCGGTACGTTCACCTTCGTTGATGCTGACGGTGGCGCAGTTCGTGATGAGGTCGCCGGATTGGAGTGTGTCGGTGATGTTCATCTGCACGTGAAACCAGTGGTTGTCGTTGACCGGCAGATTGCCCATTTGCCACACCAGTTGATCATCAACGATGGTAGGATCGGGCAGCCGCTCATTCTGGTTTGGCTGCCCGCCGCCCCATTGGGCAAAGTCGAAGCTGAGGCCATCAGGGACGGTTTCGGTGATCGCAGTCGGCGCCTCCGTGTTGCCCTGGTTGCCATACCAGATGAGGTAGTTGATCCATCCACCGGGAACGAGCATCCCACTGCTCAGGCTTTTATCAAGGGCTAGATCCAGACGCGGATTGCTCGTAAACGCATCCTCGTTGAGCCGCTCGTTGTTGTCGGGCCAGGCATCATCGGGCGTTTCGACGACCACATGGTTGCTCAACTGCGTTTCTTCCGGCGTGGCGGGATCGACTCGCAGGCGCAGGTTGATGTGCTGGCACCAATCACCCGGCAGACCGGGCGCATACAGCACGAATTGCCCGCCGGTTGTGATGACCTCGGTCCAGATCCTCTGGGGCCATTCGATAGTATTCCAACTGACCACGGTGGTCGAGACGGGCAAGGTGTCGGTCAGCCAGACCGGGCCGAAGTTCGCCCCCGAGTCGCTGCACCAGCGAATGATGTAAACAAACTCCTGGCCTGGGTTAGGATCGCCGGGGGCGGGCCATTTGTCCACGTTGATACCCACATCGCTGTCTTGCACATTGACCGGATCGGTACAAACAAGGTTGTTGTTGGGATTGCCGTCGCCGGGTGTAGCGGTCGAAATTGCAGCGCAGTTACTCCCCAGGGCACCCTCACCCGTAGGCATAGCGGCATCAACGTCCAGCGTCACGGCAAAAACACCCCAGTTGTCGTCGTTGCCGGGGACCGGAAGCGCGCCCACGTACCAGGTGATGACGCCGTTTGCGTCGACGGTGACAGGCAAGCCGCTGGTGTCACCGGCATAGGTCGTGGAGACCGGCAAGGTGTCGGTAATGATGACATCGGCAGCAACTGCGTCGCCGTCGTTCCAGTATGCCAGGCCGTAGACGATTTTACCACCCGGCCGGGCAAAACCACCCATCTGCCATTTCCACACACCGATTTCTGGGGCGGCATCAGGCGCAGTGGGCCAGTCTATCGGGGCAGCCAGGGCTGCCCCCACGCCTTTGGGAGAAGCAATACTCAACGCGAAGAAAAGTAAGAAGGCGCTGCTTATCCCCAGAACAAACAAAAAGAACAGGAATCTGTGTTTCATAGGGGTCCTCCTTTTAACAATATTTTTTGTGAACGATGACTGACTCTACTGCAAAAAGAGAAATTCACTACAGGGGCACGGAGAACACAACGGTTAAGTAAAATTCCGTGGCCTCTGTGTCTGCGTGGTGAAAATCTTAGTTTTTCAGTAGACTCAACAATGGGCTGTCAAAGTCCGCCCACTTTGGCAGATGTAAACGGCGGTTGCTCAGGCGCTGCGAGCAACCAGGAATGGAACGAGCGGAATTATGTTTTTATATTATGCGTCGTGATGATCAGAGATTGATGTGGGGAATCATTGAAGGTGGTGGAAAATATATGTCTGGCTAACGATTGCTAACTTGTTCCTTTTCAACTTGAATTGTGAAGATACTAATATTATACCCCGATCGTAACAGAATGCAATAACCATTGGCGATTACCTGCATGTTGCACGATGCGTGTGTTTTAACCGCAGAGGTCGCAAAGCACCTGAAAAAGCTCTGCGATATTCCTCAGCGGCCTCGGCGGTGAGACAGGGGTAATCACCAGGCATATATCATTTCGGCAGTACGTTATATAATTAGACTAACGACTACGAGACTAACGACTACCAAACTAACGACTACGGAACTACGGATTTTTTCCCAATCCGTTTCATCCGTTAAATCCGTTGACATTTTCAGGGGAGACGCCGGTGCTGCCGTACACCATGCCGCACGAAAAAGGTGCTCCGACTATAAGACTAACGACTACGCGACTATTTTATACGAGGAGGTTCGATGACCGATTTCAAACACCCCCCATTTGTGATTTCGCCACCACAAGGCGAAGCCTTGCAGCGCGATTGGCACACCGGCGCGTGGCCTGCCCGCTGGATCGCGCATCCAGCAGCGGCAAACCTGCCCAGCGTTGTCGCCTACAAACGGACGTTCACCGTCGCCGACGATGTCACGCTGCGTATCCACGTTTCTGCTGACGAGCGTTACGCCCTTTACCTCGACGGCGCGCGCATCGGCCGCGGGCCGGAGCGCGGCGACCGCTATCACTGGTTCTTCGAGACGTACACCCTGTCCCTGGCGGCCGGCGAGCACTGTCTCGTCGCGCTGGTGTGGGCGTTGGGCGAGCATGCGCCGTTGGCGCAGTTCAGCGTGCGTCCTGGCTTTATCCTCGCCTGCGACGATTCACAATGGCACGTGCTGCTGGCGACCGGTGTAGCCACGTGGAAGACAAAACGCATAGAAGGGCTGACGTTTTTCAAGAACAATCAGGGCTTCGGCGTCGGCGCCAATGTGGAGATCGACGGCGCGCGCTTTGCCTGGGGTTTCGAGCGCGGCGAAGGCGACGGTTGGGGCGCGCCTCATGTGGGCGATGAGGGCATCAGTGCGGGTGGTTTCGACCAGTACGGCACGCTTGGCACGGCGCAGCACCTCACGCCGGCGATGCTGCCGCCTATGCGCTCTGCCTGCTGGGGCAAAGGCATGGTGCGCCACATTTCCGCCGTCGGCAAAAACGCGGACCTGCTCGGCATCCCTGTCCGCAGTGCGGATGATTTACCGGATGAGCAGGTAGCCTGGAACGGTGTGCTGCGTGGCAAGACCACGGTTATCCTCCCCGCTCATACCTGCCGCCGTGTTCTCATTGACCTGGAGGACTACGTTTGCGCCTACACGCACCTTGTTACCACGGGCGGCGCTGGGGCTGCGGTGCGCGTGAGCTGGGCCGAGTCGTTGTACGACGATGCCCTCACCGCGTGGTGGGACACTTTTCGCTCCTACAAGGGCAATCGGGACGCCATCGAAGGCAAGTGCTATTGCGGTGAA
>JAIOAS010000098.1:0-1441 GCA_019873725.1 Chloroflexota bacterium
GCGCGACCTGGGCCGCTCCTATGAAATCATCGCCGTGGACGACGGCAGCACCGACCCAAGCGTGGCGACGCTGCGCCGGCTCAAAGCGCAGGAGCCGCACCTGCGCATCGTCCGCTTCCGGCGCAACTTCGGGCAGACCGCCGCCTTCACCGCCGGATTCGACCTGGCGCGCGGTGAGGTCGTCATCACCATGGACGCCGACGGGCAGAACGACCCCGCCGACATTCCCAAACTCCTCAAAATTATGGAAGACGGCGAGTATGACATCGTCAGCGGGTGGCGGCAGGAGCGCAAGGAGCCGTTTCTCTCGCGCCGCCTGCCTTCGATGATCGCCAACCGCATTATCGCCAAATCGACCGGTGTGGCGTTGCACGACTACGGCTGTTCGCTCAAACTCTACCATTGGGAAGTCGCCAAGAATGTCAATCTCTACGGCGAACTGCACCGTTTCATCCCCGCGCTGGCTTCCGAGATGGGTGTGCGCGTCGCCGAAGCGCCGGTGAACGACCGCCCGCGCCGCTACGGCAAATCGAAATACAACCTCAGCAAAACTGTGCGCGTGATTCTGGATTTGCTCACGATTACCTTCCTCTTGAATTACGTGGCCCGTCCGATGCAGTTTTTTGGGCTGGCCGGCCTTGCCAGTGGCGGCGTGGGGTTTGTGCTTGGTCTGTACCTCACATTGCTCAAACTTGTCACTGGCGCGGACATCGGCAACCGGCCCTTGCTGTTGTTAGCGATTCTCCTGCTCATCCTCGGCGTGCAGTTTGTGATGATGGGCCTGCTCGGCGAATTGCTTTCGCGCACCTACTTCGAAGTCCAGGGCAAGACGATTTACATGATCCGCGCCGAGGAGTAGCGCGCGGCGATCACGGCAAAGGGCGAGTATGTCTTCACAGGTTGCCGGAGCGCGATTTGGACATCGCGGCTGCACGCGAACGGTTGCGCGTATGCTGGCAATCTTTGCGCTGGCGCTGCTGGTACGTCTGACGCCGCTCAACCGCTACGTGACCCCTGACGAGCCAATCTGGGTGCAGCGCAGCGTGCGCTTTGCGGATGCTGTCGCCGCCCACGACTGGGCCGCGATTCCCCAAACCGGCCACCCTGGCCTGACGACGATGGCGCTCGGCGCGCTTGGCATCCGCCTGACAGCCTGGCTGCGCCCGGCGGAAGCGGCTGTGCATCTCGCGTGGATTCGCAATATCGCCTGGCTGGCGCCGGAGAACGACGCCGCTTTCGCGCATCTGGTGTTTTTCCTGCCGGCAGCGCGGTTGCTGGTGATGTTGGTGACAGCGGCCGGCGTCGCGCTTGTCTACGGGATCGGACGCCGGCGCCTCGGCGAGCGGGCGGCGCGTTGGCTGGCGTGTTTCCTCGCACTCGATCCGTTCTTCGGCGGCCTCTCCGGCCTGCTCCACACCGACGCGCTGCAAGCCACATTCAT
>JAIOAS010000098.1:2107-14568 GCA_019873725.1 Chloroflexota bacterium
CCGTTCTGCACGTTGGAGGTGGGCGCTGTTGGTGGCGCTTCTGCTGCCGTGGGCGCTCGTCGCGCCGCTGCCGCTCTACTACGCCGATCCGCTCACGGGCGGGCCGTGGCTGGCGCGACAAATCATCCCGCTGGGCTGGGGCGAGCGTGACGGGATCGCGGCGACGGCGCTGGCCCACCACCTGCCCGATCCGGCGACGAAAACGCTACTCACGAGCAACGTGCCCGGCGCGGCATCATTTTTCCCCGGTACGACGCGGCGCATACAAGCCTCCACGATGGTGGCGTTGCTGCCGTGTGGGGATGCGCTTATCACCACCGATAAAAGCGAAGCGCAACCCGGCTTCACAACCGTCAGAACGTTACACATGGCGGGCTTCCCTCTGGCGACGCTGCACACGCAGACGCTTGCCTTCCCGACCGACTTGCCGCTTGTGCTGCCCGGCCCGCTGCCCGGCGCGCCTGTCGAAGCCGTTGCTCCCTCCGCCGATGCGGTGACGCTCCGCGCCTGGCTGGAGGCGCGCTTTGCCCCTGGCGACGCCTTCCTCTGGCTTCACGCGCCTGCCTGCTATTCGCTAAACGAGGCGCAACTCGCGGCGCTCCTCGATGCCGTACAGTGCCAACCGGCGGGGGAGATCGGTGGGCTGATGCTGGATCGTTGCGTGATGCCCGCGCTGTTGCCCGCTGCCGCGCCATTCCGCGCGCGCTTCGCCGGGGTGCTGGATTTGGTCGCGGCAGCATGGCCGCCCACCGCGCAGGCCACGGATGCGCTGGCCATGCGTTTGCGCTGGCAGGCGCAGACACCACTTGATGCGCTCAACATCTATTTGACCCTGCGCGATGCTGCGGATAACATCTGCGCGCAAGGCGGCGATATTCTGACGGATGACCGCGCGTGGCGCACGCCGGCGTGGGAACCCGGCGCGTTTGTTGAGGGGACGGCCTACGTTCCCATTGACCTTACGCTCCCACCCGGCGTCTACACGTTGACGTTGAGTGTTTCCGGCAGTGCGGGGGGGATGGGGCTGACTCTGGCCGATGGGACGTTCGGCGGGACGCGGGTGGAACTGGGCCAGGTCAATGTCATCGCGCCGCGCTATCCGGCGACGGAGTTGCCGGGGATAAACGCGCTCGCTGCGCCGGTAAGCGACCTCGCCGGATTGCGTCTGCTCGGCGCGGGGACGCTGCCGGCGGAAGTGTGGGCCGGGGGACAACTGCCCTTCCGTCTGGCGTGGGAACGACTGCCCGGTGCGCCGCCGGAAACGTTGCGCTGGAAACTCGCGTGCGCGGATAACGTCAGCGCCGAGGGCGACGTGCCGTTAGCGCCTTCTGCGCCAGCGACGTGGCGCGAGGGACATCGGTACATCACGCAGTACGCGCCGCGCACCGATCCATTGTTGCCCGCAGGGGTGTGTGCGCTGACGGTGGGTGTCGGCTCAGGTACGGAAATCACCCTCGGCGAGGTGACAATCCGCCAACGGGAGCGACGCTTTACACTGCCGCAGCCGCCGCAGTCGGCCCTGGACGTGGCGGTGGGCGATTTCGCGCGGCTGGTCGGGGTCAGCGTAGTTAAGCCAGATGTCAGCCGCAGCACGTTTGCACCGGGCGAGACTTTCGAGGTGACGCTGTACGCGCAGGCCACGGCAACCGCCGACCGCGACTACACCGTATTCATCCACGTCGTCGGGCCGGATGGGCGAATCTGGGCGCAGTCCGACAGTTGGCCGGAGCGGGGGGGCGCGCCCACAACGTCGTGGGTGGCGGGGCAGGTCATTGTGGATACGCACACGCTGGCGCTGCCCACCGATGCGCCTGGCGGGGAATACACGGTGTTCGTGGGGCTGTACGATGCGGAGCGCGGGCCGCGCGTCCCGCTCTACGATGCAACCGGCGCGCCAATCCCGGATGGGCGCGCGCCGGTTCAAGTCTTTACGGTAAGTCCTGGACCCTGATTCACCCAGATTCTGTCACTTCGCCTGCTTTAATCTGCGAAGATCAGGTGAATCAGCGTACCATTTTGTTATTGCTGCGTCATCCGCCGGGCCTGCGCATAGCTGGCAGCGGCTCTCTCGGCGTCGCCCTGCTGCTCGTAGAGGTTGCCCAGCGTTTGCAGCAGGGTCGCGGCTTTGTGGGGATTGATGCGGTAGCACATCTCGACCGCCTTGAGTGAGGCTTCGATGGCGTCATGCAGCCGCCCGCTTTCGCGGTAGACGGCGATCATCTCCTGCAGCGCATCGACTGCTACTCCATCGTCCCCCATCGTGTGGGCGATATCGAAACTCTGTTGCCAGCAGTCGAGGGCGCTGTCGAGATGGTTGATGTGCTTGAGGACCAGCGCCTGCTCATAGAGCGCTGCCGCTGCGCCGGCAAGATTGCCGAGCTTGCGCTGTAATTGGACTGACGCCTGGCTGCACGCCAGGGCGCGTTGGTAATCGCCCAACTGGCGATGGATGGTGGCGAGTTGGTGCAGGCACGCGCTCTGCCCGTTTTCATCCCCAATCTCGCGCATGATTTGCAATGCGGCCTCATACGTTTCAATCGCTTGCCGATGGTTGCCTAATTGCTGGTGGGCGCGGGCGATACGGCGCAGGATGTGGGCCATTTGCTCCCTGGCGCCCTGGGCGGCGAACATCTGGTAGACTTCCTCGTACACTTTCAACGCTTCGTTGAGATGTCCACGATCCAGATACAACGTTGCCAGATCGTCCAGGCTGGGGGCACGCTCTGGCCCGGCAGCCACGGAGATGCTGCGCTGTAGCAGTGCTTCGGACAGGTCGTGCTGTCCCCAGCGGTTGAGCACCGGCACGATGGTGCGGATGACGTGGGCGGCGGCGGTGTCCCCGGCCTTGAACAAATGGTACTGCCAGGCCAGGGCTTCTTCCATCGTGCGCCGGGCCTGTTCGGGGTCTTGTGTCTGGCGTATCCACATGCCGAGGATGCCGTTGCTGTCGCGGGCCAGCCACGCGACGCGTTCCGGCGGCCATGCGTCCAGGTTGCGTGCAACGACCCGGCGCCGTGCTTCGTCCATGAAAGGCATACCGTAATAGGCGGCGATACGCCCATGCAGGGCCGCGCGGTCCTCTTCCCCTGGCACGCGGCCCAGAATATGGCGGCGCACGATGGGGTGGAAGGTGTACATTCGTTTGCCCTGCTCAATATGATGTGGCTGCAAGAGGGCCAGCTTTTCCCACCGTTCGAGTAAGGGCACAGCGTATTTTTCCGTGATGCGGGTCAACCTGGTGAACAAATCCGCGCCAAAAGGGGCGTTGAACACGGTAAGCGCGGTCAACGCATCCTCCTCGCCGGGGTCGAGGCTGCGCATAATCTCGTCCAGGAAGAAATGCTGCCACGCTTCGGTAGCCTGAGGGGGGGCGGGCGGATGATCCAACAGGGGCTGCAATTCGTGGTCGGCGGCGAGCCATCCATCGAGCAGGCGCAGCGTTTGGGGATGCCCGCCCAAGAGTCGGTAGACGTCCACTTTGGTGGTCAACGACGCCCGGCCGAGGTGTGGTAATGTATCCATCAGCAGGACCGCGTATCGCTGGGACAGGGGGTCGAGGTGAATTTCGCGCTTGTAGTCGGAGGGCAAGGCAGTGACATCAGCCCAGCGTTGCTGCGCGGTGAACAGGTACGTGAGGGACGCGCGGGTTAACAACAGCCCGCGCATGACCGCAGCCAATGTCTTGTCGGCGATGACTCCGGGCGCGGCAGTAGGGTCGGTGGAGGGGGCGGTGAACCAGGTGTCCAGGCCGTCGAAGACCAGAATGTGCGGATAGGCGCTCAGCGATTGGGCCGCCAGATGGGCGCGTTCAGCAGGATCACGGCGTTTGTCGAGCAGCAGGGTGGCGGCTTCGGTGTGTTGCCGTTTGTGCCAGAAGTCGGCGAGCTTTCCTAACGCGGCGACCGGTTCGAGCAGTTCCTGGCAGTCGATGACGAATACGTCCTCCGCGCCGGCGCCGGAATAGACGATGCTTTGGGCGACCAGGGCGCTCTTTCCACTGCCGGCACTGCCCCAGACATACACGACGCGACCGGTGCCTCTGGCACTTTCCTGATAGATGCCGCGCAGGGTGTGCAGGGCTTGCTGGCGATCCACAAACCGGTGTGGCAGCGTCAGCCCGGCGACGTTGCGCACGAGTGGCGTGGTAGGAGCCGTACCGGCGGTGTCTTCTGCCAGCGTGTGATCCACCAACTGCATGGCAGGCGCGCGCAGATAGAGGGCCGGAACACCCCAATCAAAGCGGCGGCGCTCGACAGGCCGATCGGCGTCAAGCTGGCTGAGGGCTAGCCTGGCCTGGTAGAGGCTTTCGAGGGGTCGCTCGCCGGCGGCCAGATGCCCGTAGAAGGTGTGTGCCAGTTCAATGGCCGAATCGTCGGTGAGGCTGGTGGGCACGGTGAGCACCGCCGGTGCGCCGAACTGCAGCAGGCCGGTAGCAACGTTGTCGAAGGCGTCCAACACGCCGATTTGGGCGCTCTGGCACGCCGAAATCACCCACAGGCGCGGGGCATTGTTGTCCAGGATAGGTCTGAGGTGTAGCGCCTCGATCAGGTCCGTCTCACCGGTGGGCTTTTCGAAGCACAGAAAACCGCGTTGTTGTTTGTGGCTGTACGTGCCGTGGCCGATGTAGTGGATCACATGCCAGTCGCCGGTCTCGTGTTGCTGACGACTGCAGGCGTTCTGCAGGGCGGGCAGCGTCGCTTCGTCGAGCACGTCCATCACGAGGTTTCCCGCACGGACGTGATCCGCCAGCGCGTCTTGTATCACGGTCAACTCGCGCTCCACATCCAGCGCCTTCTGGTCCTCGGGCGCTGCGATGACAAACAGGACGCGCAATGGCGGTCGCGTGGCAGCCGGGGAGAGTTCGAGCAGGTCTGCGGGCAGGCGGCTGAGCCGCATCTCGCCCTCCAGACAAACGAATTTTTCGCCGTCGTGGAGGTATTCCCACGGCAAGCGCCACAGCCCGGCCACATCGGGATGGAGCGACAGGACAAGGTGAGCCTGTTGGTATGCGGGATTAGATTTCAAAAAGGCGCGCAGGGATTTGCCCTTGCCAAAGAGGTAGCTATACAGGCGTTGGCCGTACTGGGCGGCGTGTTCCGCGCCGGCTTTGCCGCCGCTTGCGCGCCGTTCCTCTGGGGGCAGCACGCCGCGTTCCAGCAACCACAGTGGCCCCAGGTGTGTCGTGCCGGTGGGGTCGTGTTGAAATTCGTTGGTGAAGATCTCCCGCCCATTGTCCTGTTTGGCGATGGCGAAGAACTTATTCCCTAACTTGCGAATTTCAACTCGCAACTGTGGGTATGCCGGGGACATGCCGTGCGCCTCCTTTAAGAATAGTCCGATAGTCGCTAGTCGAATAGTCCTACAGTCATTTTCTATTTTCGGCTGTCACTTTGCGTTTCGTCCGCGCGCTGCTGCGCTTAAGAATAGTCCGATAGTCGCTAGTCGAATAGTCCTACAGTCATTTTCTATTTTCGGCTGTCTCTTTGCGTTTCGTCCGCGCGCCGCTGCGCTCACGATGTTGCAGGAATGTCATACGGATCGGCGTACCTGGAAAAGGATAAGCCTCACGGATACAGTTTTCCAGGAACCGCTCGTAGGAAAAATGCAGCAGTTCCGGGTCGTTGACGAAGAAAAGAAAGGTCGGCGGCGCGACTTCTGCCTGTGTGATAGAGTGCACCCGCAGACGCTTGCCACGCTTGCTGGGTGGCGGGTGCGCGGCCATTGCTTCGCGGATGAGGTCGTTGAGCGGACCGGAGGGCAGTCGTTGGTAACGTGCGTTCACAATGTCGAGTGCTGTCGGGAGCACCTGATTGACGTGCAGGCCGGTCAGCGCCGAAATGAAGAGCAGCGGCACATAGCTGAGGAACTTCAGCCCTTCGCGGACCTGGTCTTCGAAACGCTGGCGGTTGGCCCGCGTTTCGGCATCGACCGCATCCCACTTGTTGACCACGACGACGACGCTGACGCCCTCCTCGGCGATCATCCCCGCGATGTGGGTGTCCTGTGCGGTGATCCCTTCGGTCGCATCGATCAATAGCAGCGCTACATCGGTACGCTGCAACGCCCGCGCCGCGCGCAGGACGCTGTACTTTTCCACGCCCGGATCGATTTTTCCGCGCCGCCGGATGCCGGCCGTGTCGATGAGGACGATTCTCTGCCCTTCCCATTCCATGGCGGTGTCCAGGGCGTCGCGCGTCGTCCCGGCAACAGGGCTGACGATGGCGCGTTCCGCGCCGAGTAGCTTGTTCAGCAGGGATGACTTGCCCACATTAGGCCGTCCGAGGATGGCGATGTGCACGGCTTCATCGTCCTCCGGTTCTGGCGACTGCGGCGGCAGCAAGTCCACCACGACATCCAGCAGGTCGGCCACGCCTGAGCCATGGATGGCGGAGACGGTGTAGACTTCGCCCATGCCCAATTCGTAGAATTCCAGCGCCTGCATCTCGCGGGATTCGCTCTCGGCCTTGTTGGCGACGAGCAACACGGGCTTTTCTGCGCGGCGCAGCAGATCGGCGATTTCACGGTCCGCGGCGGTCAAGCCGGTTTGGGCGTCGGTGAGGAAAAGGATCAAGTCGGCTTCCTGGATGGCGGCCTCAGCCTGCGCGCGGATGAGTGGAATGTAGGGGATGGAATCCTCCGCGAGTGGCGCTTGTGGGATGGGGCGCAGGCCCTTTTCGACGTTGGGTGGCAGAATCTCAATGCCGCCGGTATCGACGACAAGAAAGGGATAACCGTTCCACTCTGCCGAGGCAAAGATGCGGTCACGGGTGGTGCCGGGGATGTCACTGACCACGGCCCGGCGCTCACCGACCATGCGGTTGAAAAGGGTGGACTTCCCCACGTTGGGGCGTCCTACGATGGCAACCAAAGGTTTTGGCATTCGTCTTCCTTGAAAATAGTTCGATAGTCGTTAGTCAAATAGTCCGGTACGCATCTGACGATTGACGTTGCAGCGTAGTTCAGTTACATTCTTTGTCGGATGGGGGCGGGCACAAGGAGAGAATGAAGGCGAATGTGCTGCCTTTCCCCGGATAGCTGCGTACCCAAACACGCCCTTTATGCTTCTCGATGACGGACTTCACAATCGAAAGCCCCAGGCCGGTCCCAGAAATGTCCTCGACTTCTGGGGTGTGTACGCGATAAAAACGTTCGAACAACTTGGGTTGCTCTTCCAGCGGGATACCGATGCCCTGATCTTCGACGCTGACGATGACGTAATCGGTACCTGGCTGTGCGGTCACTTTGACCGCGCCGCCAGGGCGGCTGTATTTGATCGCATTGCTGATCAGGTTATCCAGCACCTGGCGGATCCGGCGTGCGTTACCATGAATCCACAGTGGCTCGTCAGGGATGTCGAGCACCGCAAAAAGCTCGGCTTGTTCGATGAGTACCGAATGTGCGTCCATCGATTGCTGGATTACCTCGTTGATGCAGAAGGGGCACATTTCCAAATCGTACCCGGCCTCGATGCGGCCAATATCGAGGAGATCGCTGATCAACTCCGTGATGTGGTTCAGGCTGTTCAGCGCATTGCCGATAAACTCCCGTTGTACCTCGTTGAGCGGGCCGGCCCGTTCCAGCAGCTCGACATAGCCCTGGATGGTGGTCAGCGGTGTGCGCAGGTCGTGGGAGACGGTGGAGACAAACTCCGACTTCAGCCGGTCCAGTTCCTTGAGGTGGCTGATATCCTGCATCACTACTACCCGCCCGATGTGGTCGATGGAACTGAGTTGCGCGTTGAAGACCCGCCCATCCTCCAGATCGATCTCGTTATGCACGAGCGTTTGATGCTCATCGAGACGGGCAAACAGCTCACGCACGCCGACATTTTGGATGTAATCGACGACCTTTTGGCCGCGGGCGTCGGGTTTGATGTCGAAATTCTCTGCCGCGCTGTCGCTCCACAGCCATAAGCGGTTATCCATATCCGTCACAAGGATCGCTTCGGCGGCGTGCTCCAGAATCGCGCTCAGGCGCGAGCGTTCGGCTTCCACGGCGGCAAAGAGTTGGGCGTTTTCCAACGCGATGGCGGCGAAGTCGGCGATGGCCGAGAGGGTAAAGAGCTGATTCTCGGTAAAAGCCTGATCGCGCAGCCGGTTCACCACGCTCAGCACGCCGATCGTGCCGCGTCCCGGCGACTGGATCGGCACGTAAAGCAGGGCACGCACCAGATAGCCGGTAGCGATTTTAGTGCTGCGCTGCAACATCGTCGGCCGGCCAGAACGAATCACCTGGCGGGCGATGGGGTCCGAAGCCTCGACGCAGAGACGTTGGGCCAGTTCGACGTTCATATTCTTCGACGCGCGCAGATAAAGCCTGCCATTATCTCTCAACAGGATGAAGCCTTCTTCAGCCTGCGTGAGATTGACCGAGGCTTCGACAATGCGTGCCAGAATTTCTTCCACATCGAGCGACGAGGTGACCGATTTGCCGACGGTGTAGATGGCGTTGATCTCTTGCAGGCGTTGATTGAGCTGACGGTTGACACGGGTCAGATTTTCCTTGAGGTAGCGCTGTGAGGCCCGGTGTTCGGCGTGTTCCAAAGCGCGTGTGAGGGTCGTCCGTACTTGCTCTGCCTGAAAGGGGTACGCAATGAGGGCTTGCACGTTGTGTTCCAGCAGCATATTGAACTGTGCCACCGTTGGCGACTCCGCTGCGATGATCACCAGCGGTGCATCGGCGGCCCGTTCGTCGACCAATGTGAGTGCCTCAGCCTCGTTAACGGCGGAAAGGTGCAGTAGCACTAACGTTGCTTCAGGCGCGGGCAATGCATCTCGCAATGCTGTCAGGGTGGTAAGATGCATTGTGACGGTTTCGGTGGGCAATACCTGCACCAATTCCTGATAGACTTTAGCTTCCTCGCTGAAGACCAATATATGCGGCGAACTCATACCTGTCCTTATACTATGCTCACTCACTTACGCACGGTGTGCACTCGCCCGCGTCCCAATTTTTGGCTTATGCTAAACGCCCAAAATCCCACACTTTGATTATAGCCTGTAAACGGTTTGGAGCAAGTTAACATGCATGAGCTGGAACTCGTTCTTGTCGCCGTTCCCTTATTTCGCTTGAAACGGATCGTCAGATCCGCATTTTGTGAGCGTTTCCCTCGGAGTAAGAATGATAAGACCTCGCTGCATGAGCTGGGACCCTTGAGGTGCGGACATTCCAGCTCAGGCACCACTAAAATCGCCAGGTACCGACGGCTTATGTGCTTATTGCCGCAGGACGAGCGGCAAATAAACTGCCTCACCGGCGACAGTACGATGGCGGGAGACGGCATAGTTGCCCGGACTGTAAACCGAGGTCGCGGTCAGCATCACTTCGTCGAAGTCTCGTATGGCGGCGGTTGGCGGGATGGTGACGTGGAGTCCTAACGACAGACGTTCCAGCGGGGCCAGAACTGGGGTGCGCGTGATCGGCAATAGCGCCGTGCCAAAAGGCAGGCCCAGCGTTGTTGTCCAGACGAAGGGGCCGAGTGTCAGGTCGTAAGCGTCGGACAACATGCCGGTGTTGACGACGTCCACGCGATGTTCCACAGTTTGTCCGGGGAGGCCGACATGCAACGAATCGCCCTGAAGTTCAACGGCATACGGCGTGGGCAGCGCGCAGGGCTGCAAGTAGTTCAACACGTAGGCCATCACTTTTTGACGGTCGTTTGCGGTATTGATCCCTTCGAAGCCGAAGGCGAAGTAGACCACGCGGTAAGTGCCATTGGTAAATGCTGTGGCAGCCCAGTTACCATCGTCCGTGTAACGAAAGACGCCCACACCATCCCCCACCACAGTGATTTCACTCGGGTCTGCCTGGTTGTTTGCCCCATCGCCACCCTCGATGGTCACGGTGATGCCGTTGAGGAAGCTTGCTCCCGCTAACTGGCGAAAACCGCTGTCGTCTGCCAGGTAGCCGGCGTGCAGGTAATCACGGTAGAACGGCGGCGCAGTAGTACGGGCGATGTCCCATCCGATGTCCTGTCCACTGACGAAGAGCCGCCCTCCGCCGTCGAGGTAGGCGGTGAGCGTGGCCTGATCCGCCGCGGTGAGGGTGTAATCCCAATCCCTGCCGGTGAGCCAGATCACGCCGCGATACTGGCGTAGTTTGTCGAGCGGCGGGCCATTGCCGTCGTCGGGCACGGACCACACGTTGTAACTCACGTTCAGGCTTTCCAACGTTTGGGTGTAATAGATCTGGTCATTATAGGGATTGCCCAGGTTGTCGAAATCATCGTCCACAACGAGCAGGCACGGCGTCGGATCCAACCAGAAATCCTGACGCTGATCACGATCGACGTCCACCTCGATGGCAAGTGGCCAGTGGAACGGAGCACTGGCTGTCAACACGTAGCGACCTTCATAGAGCGTGGTGCTGTAGTAGCCGTCCGGGGCGGGGATGATAACGCCGTTGTCGATTTGCAGCGTGGCGCTCAACAGCTCGCCACTCATCGCGTCAGTGATCTCTCCTTCGACGGTGAATTTGGGTTTGGGGACGAGGGCGAAGTCTAGCCGCACGCCCGTTCCCGTCAAGATGGCGACGTCGGTGATAGTCTGCGGATAATAGCCGTATAGCCCAGCGGTGACGGTGTAGTGTCCGGCAGGAACTTGGATGGCATACTCGCCGAAGGTGGAGGCCGTGGTGGAGAACACGCCAGGCTGCCCCACCGCCGTCACCGTTGCGGGCAACGGCAGCATGACCGTTTCCTGCGACATCACCGTGCCGCTGATCTCGCGCAGCGGGCCGGCGAGATGCACGAACGCAGCGATGGCCGCGCGCGCGTACTCGCGGAAATACGTGAGGTTGAGCGTGCTGAGCCGGTCATTGACCGTGTGGTAGTAAGTATTCCAGTCACGAGGCTCTTCGGCAGTCTCGGCAGTGTTGTAGTAGTCTTCGATGCCCAGAATGGCAGCGTACCCACGCTCCCAAAAGCGCGAGTGATCGGAGAAACGCGCGCCGTTCTTCACGATTTGGGGGATCAGGTCAAGGTCGTACACGTCGATGACGGCAGCGACCAGGTCAGCCAATGCGTCGGAATCATCGACGATAGTAGGATTATTGGAGTGCAGGTCGATGTCCGGACCGTACTGCGCATCCCAGGCAATCATATCGAAGTTGAGCACGCCGAGGATGTTCTCGCCGGCGTTGTAGACTTCGGTGGCGTAGTAGTAGCTGCCCCACATCCCTTGCTCTTCACCGGTGAAGAAGGCCAGGCGGATGGTGTAGTCGAAGTTCAGGTCGGCCAGCAAGTCCGCCGCGATGAGGAGCGCCGTGGAACCGCTGGCGTTGTCGTCCGCGCCGGGGGCGGGATTGTGGGGAGCAACGGCAGCCCGTGAATCCAGATGCGCAGTGAGTAGCACAATTTTATCGGGATGGACCAGCCCTTGCTTTTCGCCGATGACGTTGCGCAGGCTATAGCCGTTATAGGTGTAGTTGTGATAGCGCACGGCATAGCCCAGGGATTGCATGTGCTCGTAGACGTACTGTGTGGCTTTGGCGATAGGTGTGCCGCTGTAGCTGTAGCGCGTGAGCAGTGTATACGGTGTGCCGCCGACCTGGATCGGCCATTCGCCGCTCAGACCGCCGTCGTAGCTGTAGACGGTCGCGGTGGTGATGTGCGTGAGCAGGTCGGCGACGAGCGGATCGTAAAGCGGGCTGGTCGGGATCGCGCCGGTGGCGGAGGGGGTGAGCACGATGGGATCGAGCAGCGGCATAAAGCGCACCGGCAGCGCATCCAGGCCGGCGACCGCGACGCCGGCGCGCAAGCGTCCGACGGCGTGGCGGCCGTCGTCGTGCAGGAGGGTGAAGAGCGAGGATGCGGTGGTGACAGACGCGCCGGTCCGGCCCCCGTCGCTTTCGAGGAGATAGTAAGCTGCGCCTGTCGCGTCGGGATCAA
This sequence comes from Chloroflexota bacterium, assembly GCA_019873725.1. GTDB lineage: Bacteria > Chloroflexota > Anaerolineae > B4-G1 > SLSP01 > DSWT01. The sequence continues at coordinate 13,995 of JAIOAS010000098.1, forward strand.
GGATGGTCAGCGGCAGACCAAGCGCCGCAATCTGCCTTTGCTGATCAGGCGTCAGAACTGCCAGAAGATAGTCGGCGTCCGGCGTGGTGAGGTGCGCATAAACCGGCACGTCCAAATCGGCAACGCGCGCAAGGTCTTCAGCGCTGGTTAAGTCGATCCGCACCAGAGCCGGCGGCGCCGGGATTTGCGCCGCTCCCGGTGCAGCCACGAACACGAGCACACTGCTCAAGCCAAGCACGATGGCAAACAACAGCATTTTGATTTTCATAGATTCACCTTTTCACTACACTTTGTATGACAAAATCCAGGGTCTTCTCATAACGTTGGGGTATTGTAGCCAGAGAAGGTGTAGGGGAGGCTGACGAAATTGCAGGCGAGCAGGTTAAGAAGACAGAGCAAAGGCAGGAGCTTCAGGCTGTTTTTCATCGTTTTCCTTCTTTATGATTGTTAACCCGCATCTTGGTGAAGGAGATATGCCAGATAGTATAATGTTAAAGCCGATAGCGACAAGTTTACAACGCGAGCAAACCGGTGTTGTAATGGGAATATCCAGATGGCGGGAGGTAGAGGATGA
>JAIOAS010000098.1:15016-17154 GCA_019873725.1 Chloroflexota bacterium
CACGCGCAGATGAGCCTGACGCAGCGCGTCTTCCACCTGCCTGGCGTACTCGATGTGCCGGTCGGCGATGGGGATGACGCGCACCTGCTCCGGCGCGAGCCACACCGGGAACGCCCCCGCGTAGTGCTCCACCAGGATGCCGAAGAAGCGTTCCAGCGAACCGAGCAGCGCCCGGTGCACCATGTAGGGGCGATGTTCCATGCCGTCCTCGCCCACGTAGGTCATGTCGAAGCGCTCCGGCTCGTTGAAGTCAAACTGGATCGTCGTCAACTGCCACTCGCGGCCTAGCGCGTCCTTGATCTTCAGGTCAATCTTCGGCCCGTAGAACGCGCCGCCGCCCTCATCCACCTGGTAGACCAGCCCCTCGGCGTTGATGGCGCGCAACAGCGATTCCTGGGCCTGTTCCCAGCGCGCCGGTTCGCCCACGGCTTTCTCCGGGCGCGTCGAGAGGTAGGCTTCGATCTGCTCGAACCCGAACGCGCGCAGCATCGCCAGCGAGAAGCGCAGGACGCGCAGCGCCTCGCCTTCGATCTGCTCTGGCGTGCAGATGATGTGCGCGTCGTCCTGGGTGAAACCGCGCACACGCATCAGCCCGTGGAGCACGCCGCTCTTCTCGTAGCGGTAGACCGTGCCGAGTTCCGCCCAGCGCAGCGGCAGCTCGCGGTACGAGCGCAGGCTCGTCTTGTAGATCAGGATGTGGAAGGGGCAGTTCATCGGCTTAATGTAGTAGTCCTGCCCGTCCACGTCCATCGGCGAGTACATGCTCTCTTTGTAGAAATCAAGGTGCCCCGACGTCTCCCACAGCCACGCCTTGCCGATGTGCGGCGTGTAGACGAAGTCGTAACCACCCTCGAGATGGCGATCCCGCCAGAAGTCCTCGATGATCTTGCGCATCATCGCGCCGCGCGGGTGCCAGTAGGCCAGCCCCGGCCCGGCTTCCTCGTGGAAGGACACCAGGTCGAGTTCGCGGATCAGCCGCCGGTGGTCGCGCTTCTTCACCTCTTCGAGCCAGTCCAGGTACGCCTTCAGTTCCTTGGGCGACTCGAACGCCGTCCCGTAGATGCGTTGTAGCATCGGGCGTTTCTCGTCGCCGCGCCAGTACGCTCCGGCGACGTTGAGCAGCTTGACGGCCTGCGGGTTGATCTCCCGTGAGTTCTGCACGTGCGGCCCGCGGCACAGGTCGGTGAAACTGCCGCTTTTGTAGATCGACAGGGTGGGCGTTTCGCTGACCGGGTTTCCGTCCTCGTCCACACCGCCGGCCAGGATGCCGTCGATCAATTCCAGCTTGTAGGGCTGGTCGGCGAACAGCGCCCGCCCCTCCTCCGGGGTGATCTCCTGGTAGACGAAATCGCAGCGCGAGGCGATCAAGGCCCGCATGCGTGACTCGATCTTCTCCAGGTCCTCCGGCGTGAGCGCGCGGGGCAGATCGAAGTCGTAGTAGAAGCCGTTCTCGATGGGCGGGCCGATGGCGACCTTCCCTTCGGGGAACATTTCCAGCACCGCCGCCGCCATCAGGTGCGCGGTGGAGTGCCGGATCCGATACAATTGACTCTCTTGATACGGTTCGGAATTTACGTTATTCATTTTCTCACACCTCCGCAGTTAGCCTTGTCGTCGTTAGTCTTGTTGTCATTAGTCTTGTTGTCATTAGTCTTGTGGTCGTTAATCTTGTTGTCGTTAGTCTTGTCGTCGTTAGTCTTGTCGTCATTAGTCTCTTGACTACCCGCCTACCTGACTACTTGACTATCTGACTACTTGACTACCTGACAATCCGACTAAAAACAGAAATCCCCTCCAACATCCTGGGACGCGGAGGGGCGCGTGGTTCCACCCAAGTTCCGATTGCGCTGCAACCGGCACTTTGATAGCGATAACGGGCTTGCCCGGAGGTCTATACTTGGGGCGCTGGTTTCCCTTTCCAGACCTCGCTCGCGGGGGGTTTTCACCGGGTTCGGGATGGGTACTGCTCATCCACGGAGGAGGCTCTCAGTCGGTGGCCTCCATTCTCTGGCGCTGTCCGCCGGATACTCGTCCCGCTCAACGCTTTTGCGACGATGACGTTATTATACCTGCATTTCTCGAAATTCGCAAATCAATTATAATGGGGGGTGTTTGTCCTGTTTTATCGATCGGTTACG
>JAIOAS010000099.1 GCA_019873725.1 Chloroflexota bacterium
GGAACCATGTTTCAAGAATTCAAGAAGTTCATCATGCGGGGTAATGTTTTTGATCTGGCCGTCGGCATTATCATCGGCGGGGCGTTCGGCAAGATCGTGACCTCTTTTGTCAATGACATCTTGATGCCTCCCATCGGTGCGCTCCTGGGCAAAGTTGACTTCTCGAATCTGTTCATCAGCCTGACCGGCGAAAAGTACGCTAGCCTGGCCGCGGCAAAAGAAGCCGGCGCGGCGACGATCAACTACGGCATATTCCTCAACACCATATTGGATTTCGTCATCGTCGCCCTGGTGATCTTCCTGCTGGTCCGCCAGGTGAATAAGCTGAAGAAAGAAGAGCCTGCTGCTGCACCAACGACCAAGGTGTGTCCGTACTGCAAGACCGATATCCCGCTCGCGGCGACGCGCTGCCCCCACTGCACGTCCCAGCTAGAAGCTTAGATTTTTCGTCTATCCCACACAGCCCGCTTTTATGCGGGCTGTGTGTTCCCTTACATCGCTTCAAACGGTTCGTCAGATCCGTGTTTTGTGACCCATTTCAGCTTACAACGGGGAACTGGCGTTCCCCTTGGAGCAAGAATGATAAGACCCCAGTTACCAATTGACAGGGCCTCGAATTGTGATAAGGTTTGGTCTAATCCAGACATTTCTAACACAACCACACTGTAACGCCGAATGGCACATCATGAAACGTGCGATGTGACAACGGGGGAACCACATCGGGGGCGAATCGACGGGCCCACCGTCGTAGGGTCAGCTTCTTCGATCCGAGTCCGGCAGCTAACCTCGTAGGCGGCGAGAAGAAGGCTACCTTGTGCGACAAGGTGCCTTCTTTATTTATGACGAGCAGCCAATCAGCGATTGACCTTCAAATACAAGGGCTGACCGCTGAAAGCTGACCGCTACCAGCGAAAAAGGAGTGAGGATGCAAAAGATACTGATAACGCCGGGGTCTTTCGTGGTTGGGGCGAATTATTGGGCCTCGCACGCCGGCACGGCGATGTGGCGCGACTGGCGGGCCGATGTGGTGGAACGTGACTTCAAGACGTTGGCGGAGGGGGGCCTGCAAGTGCTGCGCGTGTTTCCACTCTGGCCGGATTTTCAGCCGCTCACGCAGTTGTACGGCGGGCATGGCGATCCTGTCGAGATCCGTCACGGCGAAGAACCGCTGCCGGAAACGGAAGCCGGGCGCGCGGGCGTCTCTGCCGAGATGATGCTGCGCTTTGCGGAATTCACGCGGTTGGCGGCCCGGTACAATCTCAAACTCATCGTCGGGTTGCTCACCGGCTGGATGAGCGGGCGTCTGTTCGTCCCGCCGGCGTTGGAAGGGCGCAACGTGCTCACCGACCCCGTGGCGCTGCTGTGGGAAACGCGCTTCGTGCAGTATTTCGCGCGGCAGTTCAAAGACGATCCCGCCATCGCCGCATGGGACCTGGGCAACGAGTGCAACTGCATGGCGCGCGTCCCCGGTCACGAAGCAGCGTGGGCCTGGACGGCGGCTATCGTCAACGCGATCCGCGCGGTAGACCCCGACCGGCCCATCGTCTCCGGGATGCACAGCCTCACGCCGACCGGCGAGTGGCGGATGCAGGATCAGGGCGAGCTGACCGACGTGCTGACGACGCACCCGTACCCGGTGTTCACGCCGCACTGCAACCAGGACCCCGTCAACACGATCCGCACGCAGTTGCACGCCACGGCGGAATCGCTGTTCTACGCCGACCTGGGCGGCAAGCCGTGTTTCGCCGAAGAACTGGGCACGCTGGGGCCGATGGTCGCCGGCGAGACCGTCGCTGCCGATTTCATCCGCGCCGGGCTGTTCTCGCTGTGGGCGCACGATTTGCGCGGGCTGCTGTGGTGGTGCGCCAGCGATCAGACAGCGTTGACCGCTGCACCCTACGACTGGTACGCGATGGAACGCGAGCTAGGCTTGCTGCGCACAGATGGAACGTCCAGGCCGGTGCTCAAAGAGCTTGGAAAATTTCGTGCTTTTGTGGACGGCCTGCCGCAACCGCCGCCGCCCCGTCTTAAAGAAGCCGTCTGCATCCTCAGCGCCGACCAGGATCAATGGGGCGTGGCCTACAGCGCCTTCGTCCTGGCGAAGCAGGCCGGCTTCGACCTGGAATTCCAGTATGAGGCGCAGCCGCTTAAGGAGGCGGACCTCTATCTGCTGCCTTGCATCAGTTGGCATCGCGTGATCCATCGCCGCCGGTATTTGGAATTGATGGCGCGAGTCGCGGAGGGCGCGACGTTGTACCTCTCTTACGCCGGCGGCTTTCTGAGCCATTTCGAGGAACTGACCGGCCTGCGCGTGCTGACGCGCGCGAAGCGAACGGGCATTTCCACGTGGACATGGGCGGACCGCACCTTCACCCTCGGCGGCGAATACAGGCTGGCGTTGGAGCCGACGCGCGCCGACGTGTTGGGCGTCGAGACGGACGGCAATCCGGCGTTTAGCGTTGCGCCTTACGGCAAAGGGCGCGTCTACTTCCTGGGGTTCCCGCTGGAAATGGCGCTCACGACCACGCCCGGTGCGTTCCACACACCGGAGGCACAGCCGTTCTGGACGCTTTACCGCCACATCGCGCAGCCTTTTATGCAGGCGCGCGCCGTCACCAAACACCACCCCATGCTCGGTGTGACGGAACATCCGCTCGAGGCGCACCGTCGCGTCGTGGTCGTCATCAACTACAGCCCAGAGCCGGTGAAAACAACGCTGAATCTGGCTTCTGGTTGGACGGTGGGGACGGTCTGGTACGGCGCAAGCGGGCTGGATTATGATCCAGCCCAGGCAGCGCGGGCGACGGTCACACTGCCACACAACGACGCGCTCATTATAACCGTCGAAAAACAGAACTGACATCAAGTTCCAACGGTAGGGCGAATTGCTAACTTGCGCTCAGGACGAGTTACCAACTCGTCCTACAAAAATCTATAGTGGTATGTAAGGAGTACAGATATGAGAGACACGAACCCTGATTACAAAGTTCGGGCCGTTTATTGTGACCACAAGGCCGACGACGACACCGTCTACGAAGCACTGCGGCGTGCTGCCTTGCCTTTGGAACGCTCCTGGAACAAACTCCGGGCAGCCAAGCGCATCGCCATCAAATTCAACCAGGATTGGGTGCTCAGCCATGTCGTCTATTTCGAAGGTCAGCGGCGGCAGTTGGTGAGCGACAGTGTGGCGCGTGCAGTGCTGCGCCTGCTACGCGAGCAAACCTCCGCCGAATTGATCTGCGTCGACGCCAGCTACTACGTGATGTACCAGGAGAACGCCAAAACCGTCGCCGATACAACGACGCTGGAGGCAATTCTGCGCGAGTTCGACGTGACGTACATCGACGGGACGAAGCCACCGTACACGGTCGTCGCTGCGCCGGACGGCGGGCGGATGTTCGCGCAATACGGGATGATGCAAGATGCCGTCGAAGCCGATGCCGTCGTGTCGGTGGCGAAGATGAAGAACCACGCCTACATGGGTGTCACTGCCTGCCTCAAGAACCTCTTTGGGCTGATGCCTACGGCAATGCCGGGGCGTCCACGGCACTATTATCACCATCTGGTGCGGATGCCGTACATGCTGGCCGACATCGGGCGCATCTTCAACCCGGCGCTCAACATTGTGGACGCGCTGGTAGGCCAGGCCAGCTCCGAGTGGGGACGTGAACCGGACATCGGGCGCATCGTCAACGCCCTCATCGCCGGTGACCACGTCATCGCCACCGACGCCTGCGTGACGCACCTGATGGGCCACGATCCGCAGAGCGACTGGCTCACCGAGCCGTTCCACCGCGACCGCAACGCGCTGCTGGTGGCGACAGAGGGCGGTTTTGGGACGGTGAAGCTGGATGAGATTGACTTCGCCTCCGAGGTCGCGCCGCAGCCGGAGGGGACGTTCTTCGCCAAAAAGGGCGATGACCTGAAAACCGTCGTCACCTGGCGGCGGACGATGTGCGAGCAGGCGCTCTACTACCGCGATCACATGCGCGACTTCACGGACAAGTATGCCGGTGAGTTCATCCTGCTCCAGGACGGCGAGGTCAAGTGGCACGACCCCGATGGGATGCTGCGTGTCAGTCGCCGCCAGCTTGCCGGCGCGCACGCCGACCACGCCATGTTCTTCAAGTACGTTGATCCCGAAGAGCGCGAGCAGGAGCATTACGAGGTTTATGAAAAAGCGTTACGGCACGTTCAAAGTCTAAAGTCCTGAGTCCAAAGTCGTTTGTATCTGATCTGGGGGAAATAGCCCGGCCTTTCAGCCCTTCTGTTTTTCAGCCAGCAGGGCCAGCAAATCCTCGACGCGCGAGTTTCCGGGACTGACGCGCCGGGCATTGTGCAGCACCTTCTCCGCCAGCTCGAAACGCGCCAGGTTGATGTAGGCAACGGCCAGGACCAGATAGGCTTCCACGGTTTCCCTGAGCATCAGGGCTTGATGCAGATGCAAAGCGGCCAAAGCCCACAGCTTTTGCTGGGCATAGGCGCGTCCACGCAGCCACAAGCCTATCTCGTTGCCCTCAACGTCGTTGTCGAGACGCAAGACAAGCCGGCGCTTCTGAAAAGAGAAGTGATCGTAGAGCCGCAACAGCAACGCCAGCGAAAGTCCAGAGAGCGCCACAAGCACCACATCACCGACGATGATGCCGGTGCGCATCCAGGTGGCCCACCGCCCGGCCGGTTTCACGGCAAACGCGAGCATCATCGCCGGCGTCAGCGCGTCCAGACGGCTGCTGATGACGATGACCAGCTTGCCCAGTCCCGCCACGATTCGCAATCCCTCCATCAGCAACATCACAAAGTAAAGCGGCGGCCACCGGCTGAGCAGACCGATGAGGATGCCTATTGCCAATCCGCCGGGCAACAAGGCCAGCCAGAAAAGCCCGCGCGGCACAAGGCCGAAGAGGATCGCCGCTTTCTCTGGAGGCAGGTCCACGCTGCCCAGGTAAACGGGGAGCAGTTGCAAAACACTCTCAAGTTCAACCCGCATCCCGATGTAGGTGAAGAGCAACAGGGGGAGCAGCACACTGAGAAGGACAAACACAATCTCCAACTCGACCAGAATCCAATACGCGGACGAGCGACTCTCCACCTCGCGGCGCTTGACCCACAGCGACTGATCGCAGACAGGACAGCGCGGCGCTTCCCATACGGTAGGCGCCGCACAACGGACACAGTTTAACTCGTCGTCGAAAATATCTTCTGCCGGAGGTGGGCCGAATTTAGGCATACTGTGTCAAGAGCTGCTGCAGAACCTCCGGCGTAACCGCCTGCCCGTGGGTGATGTAGACGATCTTGGGCTGGCGGTCCAACACAGCACGCAGGCTCTCCCAGTTACGCTTCAAATCCCAGGCGATGAGGGGCGGCATTGGGCGCTTGGGGAAGAACATGTGTCCCATCACCAGATCACCGACAATAGCCTCACCGTTATCCAGCAACAGCGAGACGGAGCCGGGCGAATGTCCCGGCGTGGGGATGACTTCGCCGGCGACGCCGTACTCGTCCAACCGCCACGCCGCGTCGAAGACGATGTCCGGTTCCAACGCGCACGCTTGACCGGGCGAAGCAAGCCGCGCGCCCATCCGCATCAACAGCCCAAAGAAGCGTGACGTGGGCACCGCCTTTGCTGCCAGGTCTTCCTCGCCGCGCAAACCCGCCGCATCGCCGGCGTGGATGGCGACCGGCGCGCCGGTACGCTCGCGCAACTCCCGCGCACTGCCGATGTGATCCACGTGTCCGTGGGTGATGAGGATCAGACGGATGGCCTCCGGCGCGACGGCACGCGCCGCCAGGACATCCAGAATCTGCCCGGCCTGACCGGGCATGCCGGTGTCAACCAGGATGACTCCACCGTCGCCCTGCACCAGGAAAACTTTGCCCAGCGCACCGAGGGGGATAGGCGTGACTTGGGAATTGGGTATGGTCATCGGCATCACTTCCCTGCCGAGATCCGCCAGCCCTGCACCATCTCGGCAATGGAGGCACGCGTTGCTTCTGCGCCAAAGCCCCACACCAGCAGCGTGAAGTAATCGCTGATCCCGTTTGCGCCAAAGTCGAGCCGCCCGCCGTACAACTCGACGAATCCGGCGAGCGCCAGCAAGACGACGGCCACGGCATACGTCAGCCACGTGAACCAGCGCAAGCGGTGGCGCGCGCCGGCCACCTTCTCCGGCAGCGACTGCACATAGATCGTCGGCGGGCCAGAAAGCCAGCTCTCCATCTGCGAGAGGCCCTTTGGTGTGCCAAAAGCTGCTTCACCCGCGCCGCGAGGCACCACTGCATCACCAGCCGCAGGCAGCGTCACCGCCTTCACCTGCTCCAACGCCGCATCGATCTCGCCTTCCACGGCCAGAGAAGCGTCGGCATCATTCGGCGACAGTTCGGCGACGCGGGTCTGCAACGCCGCGATTTTGGACTGCCATTCCGGCGCCTGGGTGTCCGGCAGATTAGCCGCCAACGACGCCAGTTGATTGACTTTCTCCCTGATCTGGGCGATCTGCGCTTTGCCGATAGCCGTCTCGACCTCGGCCTGCAAGCTCTGGAAACCGGCGCTATTGAGCGGAGAAAGGGCGTAGAGGCGTTGTTGCAACGTCTGCGCCACCGGGCGACCGGTCTTGGTTGCTGCCAACACCGCCAGACGCTCGCGCAACGCGATGAAGTCATTGACATAACGCGCCAGCGGTTCCAGGCTGGCCCGGAACAATCCCGGTTCGTCCAGCGTGGGCATCGCCCGGTAGGCGCTGCGCGCGGCCTCTTTGATCTCGTTGACGTAGAAGACGTCGCCTAAGTCCTTCAGTCTGGCGTTGAGCGTATCGTAATACTCGAGCTGCACCAGCCAGTCGGGACGCCCGCGTCGCCAGCGCACCCACAGATTCTCGGCCTCCTGTACAGCCTGCTGGGCCTTTTCCCACTGCTGCGCTTCGAGCGCCACTTCAACATCCACCAGATGAGCATCGATGCGATCGTAGAACGGCACACCGACCTTCTGCAAATCGGCGTCCGCCTTCATCTGCGTGCGGATTTGCCCCAGGCGCACCAATATCTCATCGCGCGGGCGACCTTGCGCCCGATACGTCGACACGCCGATCCCCAAGCCAACACCCACCACCAGCGCCGCCAACGCAAACCAGGGCGGATCCTTGACGGCCACGTTGACCGGCACGGAAAGGCTCTGCGCGTCGTAGATGATGAGCAGTTCCCCACTGAACTGACCGCTGCGTGCGCCGGCCAGGTTGAAGGTGACGGGCACGGTCAGCAAACCACCAGCGGGGATGTCAGTCGCGGGCAATTCTACGCCGATCACGTCCGCCGGCAGGAAGGCATCGCCGCTCGGGCCGCTCAGGTCCAGCGGCACAATGCGCAGATTCGACACCGGCGCATTTGCACGGATGAGGAGCAGGCGGGTTTCGCGCTGGTCGCGCATCCCCGCGACGGTCACCTGGCGCGGTGACACGGTCAACCCCTCGCCCGCGATCCCCTCTTGCGCTGCCAGGGATGCCGTCCACAAAAGGGACAGCGCAATGCAGAGTGAAATGACAAAAAGCTTTCTCATTGTGATACTCCTGTTAAACGGACATAAACGGTGGGCAACGTGATGCGAAAACGGCTGCCCTGCCCATCGCCACTCTCGGCCCAGATGCGGCCGCCATGCTGTTCGATGACCTCTTTGGCAATCGCCAGACCCAGGCCCAATCCGCCATGATGCCGGGTTAGATGGTCTTCGACCTGGTAGAACCGTTCGAACACCCGCCCCAATTCTTCTTTGGGAATCCCGATCCCATCATCGACCACCGCAATTTCCACCCGCCCGGTGTGCGAAATGACCTGCACGGCAATGTGTCCCTTTTCGGGCGTGAATTTGACCGCGTTGTTCATCACGTTGCTCAAGGCCAAATCGATCTTGCTGCGGTCGCCGTGGATAAAGATGGGCATGGGCGGCATGTTGACGGTCAATGTCTGTTGCTTCGCTGCCGCGAGAGGCCCCCACTCGCGGGCGAGATCTTCGACGAGGTTTTGCACCACCAGGTTCTCCCGCTTCAACTCGGAGAGGCCGGCCTCCAGGTAATTCAGATTGGTCATCTGGTCGATAATGGCCTGCAACTTACTTGCGCCCCGTAGCACCATATCCAGTTCTTCGGTAACTTTGCCATCGGCCTGATCGCGCAAAAAGCTGGCAAAGCCCTGCACAATCATCAACGGCGTGCGCAGTTCGTGCGAAGCGATGCTGATGAAGTTGGTCTTGAGACGGTCGAGGTCCGAGAGACGGCGATTGGCCTCCCGCAGGTTGGCAACCAGCCGCGCGTTCTCGATAGCGATGGCCGCGTGCGATGCCATCGCCAGCAGCAAGTGAACATCGCTCTCCTCGAATTGCTCGCCGTTCAGCTTGTTGATGGCTTCCAGGACGCCGATGCAGCGCGAACGCACTTGCAGCGGAACACCGACCAGCGAGCGGGTGTGAAAGCTGATGCTCTGATCCACCCCGGTGTAGTGGCGCGAATCGCTGCTGACATCCCCGACGATGATCGGCTCGCCGGTGCGGTAGATGGCACCGGCAATACTGCCTTCGAGCGGCACTTTGATCTGGCGCAGCTCCTCACGGCTCGATCCGGTGGAGGCGGCGAAGAACAACTCGCCGGTGCGCTCATCCATCAACAAAATCGAGGCGGCCTGCGTCCCTAACAAATCGGCGGCAGTCTGGATGATGGTCTCCAGCAATTGCGCCAAATCAAGCGTCGAGTTGAGCATTTGGCCGATCGTGACCACACGCTCCAAACGCTCCACCGTCTTCGCAAGGCGCTGAATTTCCGCGGATTGATTGAGTGGTACAGTCTTAGCCTCCATACTGTTTCCTCCAAAATTAATCCAATATTCCCCAGTTAATGCTTGCCGTGGCTCATCAGATCCCGGCGTAGCGCGCAAGAACCGCGGATCCGACGATCCACTCGGAGCAAGGCCAAGCGGTATGAAATTGCTGCTACAGGGCGCTACCCATTCACCGACGCTCTGAAGCCGTCCATAGCGCCAGGTTGCAGCATCCGCGAGACGCGCGGCAGGACGATGTGAAAGTGGCTGCCGGGACAGGTCCGCTCATCGTAGCCGGGGCTTTCCGCCCAAATTTTGCCGCCGTGCGCTTCTACGATGCCGCGCGTGATCGCCAGGCCCAACCCCGGCCCGCCCCCCTTGAAGGTCGTTGTTCCAGAAGAATGCACCAACACTTCACCAGTCTGATAGAACTTGGTGAAAATCAGTTCGCGCACAGAAGGATCGATTCCAATACCGGTATCGCTGATGATGATCTCCACCCCCCCATCAGGAAGTTCGTTATCGTTGGGCGGCAACACATGCCCGGAAACAGTGATCGACCCGCCATCTGGTGTGTATTTCAATGCGTTCACTAACAGGTGGTAGATGGCTTTGCGTATCGCCTCGGTATCGGCTTCGATCATGGGCAAGTCTTCCAGACCTTGCAGCGTCAACGTCAAATTGCGTTTGGCACATACATCGAGCAACGACGACCGCACAGACTGAATCAGCATCGAGAGAATCAGCGGTTCTGGATGAAGTTGCAGCACCCGGCTGTCGATTCTCGCCATATCCAGGATGCTATTGACAATCGCCTCCATCCGCGCGATGCCCGACTGGATGCCGGCAACGATCTGGAAATGAGCCTCGTTCTTCTTGACCTGCGGATCGTCCAGCAGCATCTGATTGTAGCCGCTGATGACGGTGAGGGGCGTGCGCAATTCGTGAGATGCCACGCTAATGAAGTCGGACTTGGTGCGATCCAGACGTTCCAGTTGTTGATAGGCCACCTGCAAATCGCGCGTGCGCTCGCTCAGTTGCTGCACCGTCTTCTCCAGCTCCCGGTTGACGGTAGCCAGGTTCTCGAAGAGCAAGGCGTTCTGAATCGCCATGGCCGCCTGGCTGGCAAAGGTGACAGCAAGCGCTTTTTCATCCTCGGTGTAGGGATTGGGATGCTCGCGGGTGAGCGAGAGCATGCCGATGACATTTTCCTGGTGAACAAGTGGCACACCCAGCCACGAACGGGCCGGCGGCAGATTTTCCACGTAGTGCCAATCCGCCCGCTGCTGCACATCGGGAATCAACAACGGGCGTTGGGTGCGGCGCAGTTCTTGAAAGACGTCGTCCTCCTTGATGTGGACGCGCAGGTCGAGCGGCTGCATACCGGGCGGAAAGCCTTTCTCGGCTACCGCGACCACTTGATCGCCGTACTCCAACATCACCGCCCCGCGGTCGTAAGGCACAATATCGACCAGCCCGGCCAGAATGAGATCCAGGATTTCCTTGAGATCCAGAGTACGCGAGAGCGCCATCCCCACCGTGTAGAGCCGCTCGGTAAGCTGGCGGCGCGCTTGCTCGGCCTGATAATTAGTGGCATTCTGGATAGCCACGGCTACCTGGTCGGCCAAAGCTTCCAGCACTTGCACGTCTTCCGCGTTGAACGCGCCGGGCACGTTATGCTCGATATTGAGCACCCCCAGCAGTTGCCCGGCGACCTCTAACGGCAACGCCAGCTCGGAAGCAATCATAGCCGTCTCTGAGAGCGGGACTTCTTTAAGCGCAACATAGCGGGGATCTTCAGCCACGTAACTGACGTTGGCGGTCTCCCGGTGTGCCGCCACCCACCCTACCACACTCCCTTCGCCCACCGCGAGACGGCAGCCCTGCTCACACAATGCCCGCCCAATTTCACCGGTGCCGGCGCGAGCGACGACAAACTCCCGCGTCTCGTCAAGCAAGAAAATGCCAACGTGATAGTAACCGTAGTCTTCCTTGATCAAGGCGCAGACCTGGTTGAGCAACGTTTCCAGATCGAACATGGTGGTGATATTCTGCGCCACGTCAATGGTGGTCTGCAAAGCGCGTTGGATGCGCTCGGTGGTGCGCAGCGTCTGTTCCAGTTTAGCGCGCTGGTGCTGCTCTTGTACGCGCAGGCGCTCGATGTGTATATAGGTGCGGCGGTGAATCATATGCACCAGCAGCGATACCGCCAGCGCCGAAACCACCGCGAAGGCGAAATGCGTCCAGGCCGGATTCGGTCCAATGAGCAGCGCCACACCAACCCAACCGAGGACCGTGATACCCACGATCAGCCCCCACCAGGCCGTGGAAAAGACCACAAAACCGGCGCCGATCAACAAGAGTGTCACGTTCGTCGTCTGCAAGGGATCGGCAGTGAGATACAGATGCAGCAGGGTATTCGTCAGAGCGACGAAAGTGTCAGCAGCAGCGACCGGGTGCGCCCAGCGGAACGGTAATTCCCAGCGGCGCAGTGCCCACAGCAACCCAAAGTTGAACAGCGCCGTCACCGCCGCCAGAGGAATCATCACCGCAGCAATGTTGGGAGGCAACACAAAGGCGTGGCTGACGGCTAAAAACGCAAACAACACGCCAAAGATCAGCGCCAGTATGGGCAGGCTGTCGCGTAAGTCCATATCGAGCACGTCGCGCAACCTGGCTTTGTACTGGTGCGCGTCTTCCTCGATAAGCGTGTCTTTCAGTACCGGCGTCTCCATAAACTATACGTCCCGCCTATGACCGGCGAACGGTGCCCGGCGGAGAGGCACAGTGTCCCCCGGTTGCAATAGAGGAATAACGAAGCTGAAGGTGCTGCCCACGCCGACTGTGCTCTCCACCCAGATACGTCCCCCGTGTTGTTCGACGATCTCACGACAGATCGGGAGGCCAAGCCCTGTTCCCCGCGCAGCATACCCCAACGTGTTAGGAATTTGCTTGAACTTCTCGAAAACCTGGGAAAATTTGTCTGCCGGAATCCCAATGCCGGTATCTGCAACGCTGACCCACAACCACCTTTCGGGCGCGCCGACCGCCTTGAGGCTGCGGAGGGCGGCGGGCGCCTGGGCCGCCCGTCCATTGATGCTACGCACACGGACGGTGATCGCTCCCTCAGACGTAAACTTCAGTGCATTGCTGAGCAAATTGGTCATCACCTGCACTATGCGGTCACGGTCCACAATCACCGCTGGCGGCAGGTCCTGAACTTCGACCTTTATCGGCAAATTTTTCTGCAGCGCCAGTGTCTGCATCTCCTTCACCGCTGTGTCAATGATCTCCCGGAAGGAGACTTCATCCCTGGACCATTCGGCCCTACCCGACTCCATCTTGGCAATATCGAGCACATCATTGACCAGGCGCGTCAGGCGTTCCCCCTCACCGATGATGATCTTAAAGTTTTCAGTGATGCGCTCCACGGCCCAGCGCCCACGCCGGTCGCTTTCGTCGATCCGCGAGACCAACTCTTGTTCAAACAGCTTCTGAATCAGCCGCACAAACCCGATCACCGACGTAAGCGGCGTGCGCAGTTCGTGCGACACCATCGAGATAAAGTCGGTCTTCATCCGATCAACGGCCTGCTCGTGGGTGATGTCTTGAAACACCGTGATCACGCCCGAGACGCCGGCAGGTGAAGCATCCACAGGTAAAGGCGACGCTCTGTCAACGAGATTCCGCTCGACCAGCCCACATGCCGACACTTTGTAGACCTTACTGCTAATCTCCTCGCGGTCACACAGCACTTCTCCGGCCATGTTCTGCGTCTGCACCTGGCCGGGATAGGCGGAGGCCGTCTCGACCAAACGGGCCAGCGATTCAGAGAACAGCACTTTGGTCATAGGCCGGCCGATCAAGCGATCCGCAGGGACATTCACAATGTCGGCAAACGCGGGATTGGCCAGCGCAATCTGCCCGGCGGGGTCGGTCACTACCAGCGCATCGGTGATGTTCTGGATAATGGTATTCAAACGGTCCCGCTCGGCGGCGAGCTGGCTCGTGCGTTCGACCACACGGGTCTCAAGCGAACGGTTGTAATCCTGCAGGGTCTCGTAGAGCTGCGCGTTGTACAGCGCCGCCGCAGCTTGATGTCCAAGCAGATCGAGGTTATTGACTTCTTCACGGGTGAATAGATCACCGGAATGTTTGGAGCCAAACACATAAATACCGAGTAAGGTGTTACGCTGCATCAACGCCAGGCACAACTCTACCCCGGCTGCCACCAGCGGCTCGACAGCCTGGGCTACATCCTCTGGCAAGCGCTGACGTTCGTGCATCACCAGGGGGTCGCGGTGATCGCACAACCACGGGATCAGCAACGAATCGCCCGGAATGTATAAGGTGTGGTCCCGGTCGGTATACGAGCCGGTGTCCTCATTCGGCAACAGGATGCGGGCCGAGGTCAACCCCAGGCGCTGCGCCACCTCGCGCGTCAGCAGCGTGTACACATCATCCTGCATCAGGATGGCGGACAACTGGCGTCCCACATCACGAAGCACCCGGACAAAATCGAGTTGCTCTCTGTAGAAAACACGGTTGACGAAATGCTGCGCATAGAGACGCAACGGATTGAAGACAGTAAAAAGCACAATCGTCGCAATGATCCCGGCCCAGAAATGGTTCGGCTGCCCCTGAACCTTAGGAAGCAAGTCCCTGGTAATCAGGAGCACGAGGAAATAGAGTAGCACCAACGCGCCGCCGGTCAACGCATACACCAGGGTGCGATTCATAAAGCGATCCACATCCATCAGCCCGAAACGGAAAATCGACACCATGACCGCAATCGGGATCAAAATGAGAGGCACATTGACGAGCGAAAGTGGCAGCCAGGTAACATTGAACAGCAACGAAGGTACAGCATAAAATAAAACCCAGGGGATCAAGGCCAGCAGCAACCCCAGAATAATCCAGCGAATTTGGTTACGCACCCCCGGCTTGCGGCTGGTGAAGTAGGTATGGGTGAGCGCAGCCACACCCAGAACCAATTCCAGCATCATCAACGGGTTGGCGACAGCAAACATCGCGTTACGCCGGCCCAGCAGTGTAGGGCCCCCAAACAGAAAACCGGCAGTCAAGGACACAACCGGCGTAAAAAGATAAATGACCCACGGCAGCCAGGGGAAACGTCGCAGCGGTGCCTTGACTTCCGGGAAAAGCAGCAGCGCGTGCAGCAACAGGCTGAACGTCAGCCACACGGAAATAGCATCAATGGGAATGAAGAACCACGCCCATGCCACAGCCATATTGGCGCTCGCGGTACGGATCAGATTGTTGACCTGGTTCAACCCACCCATGATGAATCCGAGGCTGATCAAGCGCGTTGCCAGGTCGCGGCCCTTCCCGGTGACGAGGATCAAAGCCACGACGGTCATCACCAACCCCATCAGCCACAATGCGCCGCCGCGCCACAACAAGGGTAACGCCTGATAATCCTGCCAGAGAACGTAAACCCGTTGTTCTGTTCCGTCACGCAGAACGGTGTACTCTGCGCCAGGTTTAGGCTGTTCGGCGAATTGCGGCCCAGTGAACTGCTGCGACCAGTAGAACGGCTTCATCAGGTTGTCGTTGACATCCAGATCGCCGATCTTGAGGATGATATCGCCGGTGCGGAGAGGGGAGCCAGTGAAGACTTGTTCGACCACAAGCTGCGGGCCGAAGAAAATGCCGGTCTGATCATTGTAATCGCGCTGGTATACGGCGAAAATCCAGACCTCATACAGCAATACCCCGATTGCCAAGATCAGCAATAGGGGTATGCGAATGTGGAGATATTTCTGCCCACGTTCGACCGTCACCCCGCCTCCTGTACGTGTAGGTGTAGTTCAAAGCCTGGGTTGGCGCCAGGAACTACACTACAACCACATATTAATTCTATCATAACGCAGGTTAGAAGCAAATGCTTTTGGTATCCTTCAAAGTTGGTTGAGCGCCGCCTGCATCCGCGCCAGTCCTTCTGCTAACAGCGCCCGTGGGCAGCCAAAATTGAGTCGCACAAAGCCTTCCCCGCCGGCGCCGAATGTCGCGCCATCGTTCACCGCAACGCGGGCCTCCTTGAGGAAAAAGGTGTGTGCATTGCCGGGGATGCCGGCAGCCCGGCAGTCGAGCCACGCCAGGTATGTCCCTTCTGGCGAGGCCACGGTGACGCCTGGCAAATGCTCGCGCACAAACGCCACAACGAAATCCCGGTTTGCCTCCAGATACCGAAGCAGCGCCTCGAGCCACGGTTGCCCCTCCTGATAGGCCGCCAGCGCCGCCGTGTAGCCAAGCACATTGACCGACTCCACAATGCCCCGCCGCGCCGCCAGATAACGCCGGCGCAGTTCCGCGTCGGGGATCACGGCAAACGAGCAGTGCAGCCCGGCAATGTTGAACGTCTTGCTCGGCGCCATCAGAGTGATGGTGCGCGCGGCGATCTCCGGCGCGAGGGCGGCGATGGGAATGTGCCGGTGGCCGTTGAAGATCAAATCGCAGTGGATTTCGTCGGAGCAGATGAGCAAATTGTGACGCAGGCACAGTTCGGCCATACGCGTCAACTCCTCCGCGCGGAAGACACGCCCGACGGGATTGTGGGGATTGCACAGCAGGAACAGCCGCGTGCGGTCGGTGATAGTGCGCGCGAAAAGGTCGTAGTCCACGCTGTAGTAGCCATCGGCATTGCGGGTCAGCTCCATGCTATGCGTTACGGCGTTGGCGGTTCCGGCAGCGCCGAGGAACGGTGGATAGACCGGCGTCTGAATGAGCAGCCCGTCGCCTGGATCGATGAATGCCTGCGCCGCCAGATTGAACGCCGTCACCACCCCCGGCAGAAAGACAATCGCCTCCGGCGCGACCGTCCAACCGTAAAGCTGCTGCAAACGCGCGACAATTGCCTCTACCAGCGCCGCGGGATGCGCTTCGTAGCCAAAGACTCCGTGTTCCACCCGCGCCCGCAGCGCGGCAATCACCGGCTCCGGCGCAGCAAAGTCCATATCCGCCACCCACATCGGCAGCACATCCGCGCCATACGCATGCCATTTTATACAGCCGGTTACACGCCGATCGATGATACAGTCGAAATCAAAAGTCAAAGCAGGCCTCCTGTGGAAGAATGAGCGAATCAGCGAATCAAAGGATGAGCGAAGGGGCAAATCAACGAATCCCCCCAAACCAGAGCTCGCCACTCGTAACAGAGCTATTGTAGCCTGACCGGTGAAAGAGACAAATTGCGTTTTGTGCATCCGCCGTTACAATACTGCCTACGCATCATTCGCTAACCGCGCATTGCGCGAATCTTCGCCAACAAAAACCGCGGGGCGCAGATGGGCGGTATCCCATCACAGGAGGAAGAATCGTATGGCAAAGAAGGATAAGAAAGGCGAACAAGTAGCCAAGAAGGACAAAAAGGATAAGCAGGACAAGCCCGCGCCACCTGCAGAAAAGACCGTCAAGAGCAAGCATACCGTCATCATTGACGGGCAGGAAATCGCCTACACCGCCACGGCGGGCACGTTGATCCTCAAAGACGAAGCGGACAAGCCCAAAGCCTCGCTGTTCTATGTGGCGTACACGCGCGACGGCGTGGAAGATGTGGCAGCGCGCCCGCTCACGTTCTCGTTCAACGGCGGGCCGGGATCATCGTCGGTGTGGCTGCACATGGGCGTTGTCGGTCCGCGCCGCGTGCTGATGTCGCCCGAAGGCGATCAACTGCAGCCGCCGTACAAACTCGTCAACAACGAGTATTCCCTGCTGGATGTGACCGATCTGGTTTTCATTGATCCGGTGAGCACCGGCTACAGTCGCGCCATTCCACCGGAAGAGGCCAAACAATTCCACGGCGTCGAACAGGACATCAAATCCGTCGGAGAATTCATCCGCCTGTACACCACGCGCGCCAAACGTTGGGCCTCGCCCAAGTTCCTCATCGGCGAAAGCTACGGCACGACGCGCGCCGCCGGCCTCTCCGGTCATTTGCAGAACGAGATCGGGATGTACCTCAACGGCATTATGCTCGTGTCGGCGGTGCTCAACTTTCAGAGCATCCGCTTCGACCTGGGCAACGACCTGCCCTACATCCTTTTCCTGCCCACCTACGCAGCGGCGGCGTGGTTCCATAACCGCCTGCCTGGCGACCTGCAAAGCCAGACGCTGCGCGCCGTCCTCGCCGAGGTCAAGACGTTTGCGGAACGCGAGTACACGCTGGCGCTGATGCAAGGCGCGCGGCTGTCGGACAAAGAACGCCGGCAGATTGTGACCCGGCTGGCACGCTATTCCGGCCTCTCCGAGACCTACATCGAGCAGACCAACCTGCGCATCAACATTCACCGCTTCGTCAAGGAACTG
>JAIOAS010000100.1 GCA_019873725.1 Chloroflexota bacterium
GCCTTCCTGACTATCGAAATCACCGCCTTCTTCCTGGTGGCAATGCCGATCTCCATCGCGATTGCCGTGGCACGCTATCGGCTTTTTGACGTGGACACGCTGGTCGTGCAGACGTTCGCCCACCTCCTTTTTGCCCTCGCGCTGGTTGGCGGTTACTTTTTGCTCAAGGGAGTCCTGCGCGGATTGCTGACGCTGTTGTTCGGTTCGATCGCGGAAGAAGACCTCGTTATTACGGCAGCCCTGTTGATGACCTCGGTGTTTTGGATGTTTCGCGCGCGGATATCGACCTATGCCAGGCAGTTGGTCTACCGCGATGTGCTGGACGTCCCCAAACTCTTGCAGCAGATGACTGGCAAACTGACCAGTGCCCTACGTCTCGATCAGTTGACCATGCTGTTGACCCAGGACTTGCCTGAGCAGATAGCAGCCGGCCGGGGTACGCTGATGGTACGGAGTGAAGACGGCGCATCCCTGGTCTCGTCCGTTGATGATAGCGTGTCATCATCAGCCGATGCGCTGCCCATCCAGCCGGGAATAACCAGGTGGCTGGCGCATGGTGGCGCGCCGATCCTCTACTCGGCGCCGCCGGAGTGGGTGCCCAGAGAGCTGCTCGATTTTATGGAACAGCGCCACATCGAATTAGCCGTGTTGCTGCGTGTGGGCGAGCGGGTCGTGGGACTATGGGGCCTTGGGCCGCGCAAAGGGCGACTGTCGTATACGACGGCGGACGTGCGTCTGATGACCACGTTAGCGTCGCAAGCTGCGCTTGCCGTCGAAAACGTGCAGTTGGTGCAGCGGATGCAGGCCGTCCAACATACCCTGGAAGCAGAAGTCCAACAGCGCACTGCGGCGATGGTCAACGATCGCAACCGCCTGAGCGCCATTTTGCAGAACATGGCGGATGCGCTGCTGGTTACAGACCTGTCGGGGCGCATCCAACTGGCGAATCCCGCTTTTGAGCGCCTGGTGCGGCTGGCCTTGCGTTCCTTCTTGGGGCAAAACGTGACCGAAGTGCTGCCGCTACCGAAATTAGCCGAGGTGTTGGCGCTGGCGGAGGCCAATCCGGGCATGTTCCATACGGTCGATATCCCGATGGTCGCCCCGCGTCTTTCCGGCTCAAACAGTGCCACATTCACCGAATACGTCCTGCGGGTGTCGGCAACGGCTTTGGGTGACAAGAGCGCGGTCATCTTCATTTTGCGGGATATCACCCACGAGGTCGAAGTGGACCGCATGAAGTCGGAGTTTATCTCCGCTGTTTCCCATGAACTGCGCACGCCGTTGACGTCCATCGTGGGCTTTGCCAAGCTCATCACGCGCGCTTTTGAACGTTCGATCAAACCGGCGTTGCCTGCCGACGATGAAGATATCCAGCGCGTTGTCGAACAGATCGATCACAATCTCAAAATCATGGTTGTGGAAGGCGAGCACCTTACGACAATCATCAACGATGTGTTGGACATTTCGGCCCTGGATGCCGGCACCCTCGTCTGGAACGACGTCCCATGTGACCTGCGCGCGTTAGCGCAAGACATGGTGGCGGAATCACGCGCCCTGACGGATGCGAAAGGCCTGACCTTGATTGCCGATTTCGAGCCGGTGCCTCTGCCGCTGGTTGCCGACCCTGAACGCATCCGGCAGGTCTTCAGCAATCTCATTTCCAACGCTATCAAGTTCACGGAATATGGCAAAATCACCGTAACCCTCAGACGCCTTGAGCCAGGCACGATTCACCATGGGTGGAATGTACCGGAGACTGGCGCAGCGTTGGCGGTGGTCAGAGATACCGGTCTGGGTATTACGGCCGAAGGTCTCCGCCACATCTTCCAGCGTTTCCATCAAGGCGTAGACGCCTTCCATGGTAAACCGAAGGGTACCGGATTGGGGCTGGCGATTTGTTATGAAATCATTACCCACTATGGGGGCAAAATCTGGGTCGAATCTACTGTGGGACAGGGATCGGCTTTCTATTTCACGTTACCGTTGACCGTACAGCATGGAGGATGATGTTATGGAACAGCTATCGGTGCGTCGTTTGTTGAACCGCCGTGTGCTATCTGGCTATCTGGCATGCTTTGCGCGTATGCTGCCGGACGTATTGGTCGCTTTGCTTGACCTTGACGGGAGTGTCGTGGTCGAAGGGTATTATAGCGCCGGCGATAGCCCACGCCCACCATCGACAGCGCCATGGGACTGGACGGCGCCGTTAACTTACGGGAGTTCGGAGACCGGCGTGCTGGTCGCCCGTGGCCCCGGCATGGCGCAGCCAGAAGCTGAAGCACACTTGCTCTTCTTACTTGAAACCCTGGTGATGCTCCTCGAGCGGGCGTTGGAGAGCCGCTCCCTGGCGCAGGAAACGTTGGGCCGCTACCGCGAAATTAACCTGCTCTACAACATCGGGCAAACCATCGGCGCTACACTAGACCCCGACGCGATTCCCGATCTGGTCATGGCCGAGGCCACGCGCATCATTACAGTTCAAGGCGGCATCGTGTTGTTACTGGATCAAGACGGCGTTTTTACAGTGCGTAGCAGCTTTGGCGCGGAGAATTTCGGCCAGCAGCTCTATATGGCGGCACGTCCATTACTCCAGGCGATGCTGGCCTCTGCCGACCCTCACATCTGGACTGAAAGCCAATTGAACGATTCTGGCGCTGACATCGCGGCCATTCTGGAAGCGCCGCTCAAGGCGCGTGAGGAGCTTTTGGGCTTTGTCTTGTTGGGACGCGGCCCAGGCCAGGACATCTTCACCGCCGATGATCAGAAACTGCTGGCTGCGCTGGCTTCGCAAGCTGCCATTGCTATGGAAAACGCCCGTCTCTTCGCCGATGTCAAGAACCAACGCGACGCCATCGCTGCGATGAAAAACTACATGGACAACATCTTCGCCAGTATCGCCAGTGGTGTCATCACCACCGACACACAAGACCTGGTCACGTTGATGAACCGCTCCGCCGAGCGCATCCTGGGCGTGCCGGCTTCTGCGACCGTAGGACGGCACTACGTCGAGGCCTTGCCGGAAATGGGCCCCAAACTTGTCCCTATGATGGAGGTCGTCAAAAACAAAGATGAGTCGTTGGTGGGGCACGAGATGGAGCCGGTGTTGCCAAAGCGCGGCCCGGTGGTGCTGCGCCTGAACCTGAGCCCGTTGAAGGACAACCGCGAGCAGACCAACGGCGTCGCCATCGTGGTGGACGACCTGACCGAGCGGCGGCAGTTGGAAGTACAGGCCCGCCGTATCCGCCAGACGTTCGAGCAGTACGTGGTGCCGCACGTTGTCGAGCAACTGCTCTCCGATCCCGACAGCGTCCGCCTGGGCGGCGCGCGGCGCGAGATCACCACGCTGTTTGCCGACATCCGTGGCTTTACGGCGTTTAGTGAGAAACTGGAGCCGGAAACGACGGTGGAAGTGTTGAACCGCTATCTGACCCTGGCCTCGGAGGCCATCCTCTCCGAAGAGGGTACGCTGGACAAATTCTTTGGGGATGGCGTGATGGCGCTCTTCAACGCGCCGCTTTTCCAGGCCGATCACACCTTGCGCGCCGTGCGCTCGGCGCTGAAACTTCTCGATGCGCTCAAAGGCACGTATGCCGAACTCCCACCGGAGAACCGTCTGGCGTTTGGCATTGGCATTACCGCCGGCCAGGCCGTCGTTGGCAGCATCGGCTCGCATACCATCAAGAACTACACCGCTATCGGCGACTGTGTGAGCCTGGCTTCGCGTTTACAATCGCACGCCAGCCCTTTGCAGATTTTGCTCAACACGACGGCCTATGACAACGTGTGCGACCACGTGCGCGCGCGCGAACTGGGGTATATCCAGGTGAAGGGGCACAGCGAACCGGATTTGGTGTTCGAAGTGTTAGGGTTAAGGTAGACGGTAGACGGGGAGGGAGAGGTGCTCACTTTCTCTTTCCCCGGGGCAGGTGAGCGTAATGTCTAAAGACCGGCTGCTGTATGGGCTGAAAGTTGAAGGCTGACTACTGATCGCTGAAGGCTGACTGCTGATACAACGTCGCGCGCCCGCGTTTGCCCACCTGTGTGAGGATGCCCATCGTCCGCAGGCAGTAGACCATCTTCTGCGCACGACGCAGACCACCGGGGATGAGGCGGGCGAGGTCTGATGCGGCGAACGGTTCTACCAGGGAGGCAGGCAGCAACGTGCGTAGAACTTCGGGAGACGTGAATTCCTGCCGGCCCACCACCTTGACCAGCCGGCGTTCGAGCGTCACCCAGCCCTTGCGCCGCCATCCGCGTCGTGCGTCATAGCGGCGGGCTTCCTCCTCGTGAATGAACACCACTTCCAGCGTGAAGTTGGGCTGCGCCAGCAGATGGGGGATGCTCACCAGCTCGTCGAAAATCTGCTCGACGCAGCCGCGTTTAGGCGATCGACGACGACTGATTTCACTTTTGCCATCCTCTGCCAGCCTGACAATCCACTTCTCCTGAGCAATGGGGTAGACCAGCCGCACCGGATGGGCGCGCGTGAGTGCCGCCAGCTTGTCCTTGAGCGCCGAAAAGCCGCGCGTCTGAATCTCGATCAGCAGGTCACCGCGCACGATGTCGATGATGTAGCCATCGACGGGCACTTCGAGCACGTCACCGGGCTGCGCATACCACGCCTTGAGCACTGCATGCAGCGGGCCTTCGTTCCAGGTGTTGATGACGGGGCCGGCGTGGTTTTCGAGCTGTAGTGAGCCAGGGGAAATTGTCTCCGCTGTTATGGTTTACTCTCCGATGTATGCAACGCAAAGATGCTGTAAGTGTGGTAGCACCATACTTAATCGTGGTGGAGAACTGGCTTCTCAAAAACCCGGATTAGCGGCACAATTGTGACCAATCTAACCCAAGGAGCGATTCAATGAATTTGGAAAACATTTTCTGTGTGAACGTAGACTGTCCAGCCCGTGGGCAACTCGGAAAGGCAACATCGTCTGCCACAGTGAAAAGGAAAAGCGCTGTCGCTGTACGGTGTGTGGACAAACGTTCAGCATAACCAAAGGAACGATTTTCTACCGGCTGCGCACCAACCCGGTGACGGTTATGCTGGTTCTCACCCTGCTGGCCTACGGATGCCCCGTCCAGGCCATCGTCAAAGCATTTTGCCTGGATGAACGCACTGTGCGTGATTGGTGGCGGCGCGCTGGTACGCACTGTCAGGCCGTCCACGAACTACCTCACGATAGTATCGAGCCCCAATGTTTCCAGGCCGAATTCGCGGCGGAAGCGGTCGTCGAGTTGCCGTTCCTGGATGTAGTGTGCGATTTCCGGCGGGACTAACGCTTGCCAATCACCGCCGCGGGCCATTTCGCGGCGCACCATTGTGCCGTTCACGGCTATTCTATGCGCTTCTGCGACCAACGCAACCGGCTTGAGGAGGGTGTAGTCTTCGCGGAGCAGATGCGCCACGTAGGGGTTGGCGGTGACGTAGGCATCCAGCGGCCCGAACAGATCGAGGATCATCAACCGCCAGCGCGGGCCATCG
This sequence comes from Chloroflexota bacterium, assembly GCA_019873725.1. Taxonomy (GTDB): domain Bacteria; phylum Chloroflexota; class Anaerolineae; order B4-G1; family SLSP01; genus DSWT01. The sequence goes on from JAIOAS010000100.1 coordinate 5,486, forward strand.
TCCAGGTCGGGGATGGGGATGAGCGTGTAATTGTCGTACCCGGCGAGGACGAGGTTGAGCATGTCGGTGGTCTCGTCCAGGGTGAAAGGATTGCGCGCATTGTAGCGGTTGGAACTGCCGATCCCGATGAGGGCGTGCTCGGCCTGTTCGCAGAGCGCGTGGAGCACGGGCAGATGTCCCAGGTGGACGGGCTTCCACCGGGCGACCATGCCGATGCGGGCGAAGGGTTTTGTGTCCACTTTTGAGAGTATAATACAGGCGTATGAATTATCAACTCTTTGTCGCCAGCGCGCCGGGCATGGAAGACATCACGGCGCGCGAAATAACCGGGCTGGGCCTGGCGCGCGACGATGCGGCGGAGACCGTACCCGGCGGCGTCGAGTTCTCCGGCGATCTGGAGACCGTCTACCGCGCCAATTTGTGGCTGCGGACGGCGAGCCGGGTGTTGGTGCGCCTCAGCACGTTCTACGCCACCGACTTTGCCGGGCTGCGCACAAAAGCGAGTCGCCTGCCCTGGGAGCGTTATTTGCGCCCCGGACAGCCTGTGGCTATCCGGGCAACCTGTCACCAATCGAGGCTCTATCACTCAGATGCCGTTATTGAGCGCGTGCTAGGGGCCATCGGGGATCGCCTGAGCGCGACGGTGACATTGGATGCCGCAACCGACGCCGAGGAAGCAGAGCAACCTGCCCAACTCGTCGTCGTGCGCCTGTTCAAAAATCGCTGTACCGTCAGCGTGGACAGTTCAGGCGCGCTGTTGCACCGGCGTGGCTACCGCCTGGCGACGGCTAAAGCGCCACTGCGCGAGACGTTGGCGGCGGGGCTGGTGCTGGCGGCTGGGTGGGACAGACGCGCTCCGCTGCTCGATCCCTTCTGCGGATCGGGGACAATCCCCATCGAGGCGGCGCTGTGGGCGCGGAACATCGCGCCGGGCAAGGCGCGGAATTTCGCCTTTATGGCGTGGCCCGACTTCGCGCTGGCCGTGTGGGAAGCGACACTGGCTGCGGCAATTGCGGCGGAACGTCCCGACGCGCCGCCGATTCTGGCCTCCGACCGGGACGCCGGCGCGATTCGCGCTGCGCAATCCAACGCTGCGCGTGCGGGTGTGGCGGACGACATCGCCTTTACATGCCAGGCCGTATCGGCCATCGCACCGCCGCCGGGGCCGGGCTGGATCGTCGCCAATCCGCCCTACGGCGTGCGGGTGAGCGAGAACAAGGACTTGCGCAACCTCTACGCGCAATTCGGCAACGTCCTGCGCGCGCACTGTCCGAGGTGGCGCGTGACCTTCCTGTGCAGCGATTTGGCTTTGGTCAGACAAACGCGCCTATCCGTGGAAACCTCCCGCGTGTGGACGAACGGCGGCTTGCGGGTGCGGGTGGCGCAAGGGGTAATCCGTAGTTGATTTTAACGCCGAAATGCGGTATATTGAAAGTCAGGAGGCCGTGATGACTACAATTTCGATGATTGTCGAACCTTTTGTCCGGCGGGGATTGTTCGCCAGCCCAGAGCAGGCAGTGACAGAAATGGCCCGCGAGTATGTGGTGCGCCAGATCGAACATTATCGCAGTATCATCGAAGCCTTGCAGGCTAAATACGGCATGACTTACGAACAGTTCGAGGCATATCTTCAGTCCCGCTCGGCGACTTTGTTACGCCAGCCGCATCCAGCCCTCAACCAGGCTGTGATGCTTGAAGAAGAGGACGCCCTGGATTGGAAAATCGCCCGCGAGATGTTACAAAGCTGGCTAGGCCTGCAGGCCGAGTCATGATGAAAACGTTGAGTGATTGGCTAGAGTTTGTGATCACCACATTACAAACCTGGCCACATTGCCATAGTGTGCGTATTCTGGAGACGCAGCAGTTCTCTGAGCGACAATTTGCGCTCAAAGTGCGCGCCACGCTGACCTCTGGCGGGACTTTGCAAGTAAGGCTGTATCGAAATGGTATGCATACTGATTATGCGTATCACGTCATTGACGGTGAACAGTCTATACGCTGGGACAACAAGGAGCATTTTCCTGCGTTGCGATCACATCCCCACCATTTTCATGCTGCTAATGGACAAGTGGAGACTTCTCCTCTGACTGGCAATCCAGATCACGATCTGCCGTTGGTCCTGAATGATCTACAACGCCTTCTGGTCGGATGACTTTATCGATTTCCACAACGACAGGCCTGAGATTCCCAAGCGATCGTGGGTTTTTCTCACAGTTTAGCATGTGACGTGAAACAATCCAATGACAGCGCCTTCAGCTTTGTTCCAGTCTTCAATCGCTTTGGGCGTCGGCAATAACTCCACACGGCACGCTTTGCGCTTGAAATACGCCTCCGCTTCTGGTGAAAGTGTGACCAGGCCGCTCTGCCCGGCGCCAATGATGAGACGTTCGGCGCCGTCCTGATAAACGTGTTTCGCCTCGTCCAGCGAGATGACGTGTGACGTGCCATACAGCGCCTTCGAGAGCTTCTTCTTGCGCTTTTCTACATCGCCATTGAGCCGGATCACAACGTCGTGCTCGATTTTCTCGCCCTCGATGGTGATCGAACCGAATTTGGTGCCGTCAATTCTGGGTTTCATCTCTCCTCTCCTTGAAGGCGGTTGAGAAATACGTATGGGTTCACAATAACCGTGTTTTTGTACGGTTACAGTATGCGTTAGTCGGGGGCACTAATAGCAGCGGCAACATCGGCCTCTACTTCTTCCGGTTCGGCGTTTATGTTCCGTGAGCGGATTTCATCGTAGATACTAAAACGTGCAGCGTGCTCTGGGGTCTGCTGCTGCAATTTCAGCCCAGCCGGTTTTAAGACTGCATACGTGTAATCGAAGTATGACCATGCCAACATAAGGTCACCTACATTGACTATGACCGGTGCGGTATCAATTGCGGGGTCGAACAGATATGCTTGCTCATCCTCAATTCCCGCCACTATAACTGCGTGCGGCGTATCCACGTCCCAATATGGTAATTCGCCGGTACGCACGAACACAATGACAGGTACATCATGGGCAAGGCAGGTATGTAGATCGGATAAGGAGCCTGTACTGTAAGTCACGTCAAAGCCCTGTTCGGTTAGACGTTGGACTCGGCTTGCCGGCGCGCCGCCTCCGCGTACTCCTAACCAACGTGCGATTTCCGCCTGTTTGAGATTTCGTTGCCAATATGCCGCTACCATCGTGATACAGGCTGGCAGGCACCATCCCGCTTTAGTTTGTTTCTGATGCGGCACGTTCAGCCAGGACATGGGCGCGTTCCTCAATGGCTTTCAATAGCTCAGCATCGGTCAATACTTCACCCGTTTGCGCATCCACATCGAGTGTGCCTACCTGCCCTAGTGGCCCGGTGGTAGGGAGCGCCACCCATACCGGCACACGCCACAGCAAACGTCGCCCGGCAACCAGTGAAGGACGTTCGCCATACAATAGATTGCCTACCTGGTCGAGCAGAACCTTACTAACTTTACGCTGTGCGGTGAAGTCAGTTACGTTGACCTGGGTACTGAGGGAGAACTCGATCTTCACCTGGGCCGGAACTGGCAACGTTAGAGCCTCAAATTCGACAGTCATAGTGTACCTCCTTCATCCCCTTGCTTTTATTGTACACCGAATTTCCGAAATCAGCGTTCTCCACGCCACTCCCACGCCATCCCCGGATAGTACCGATAGCCACCGACGGCCTCAATGAGCGACGCGCCTGCGCTATCCAGCACCGGTGCGTCGTTCCAGGTTTCGACGATAACGCGCGTTTCAAAGTTAGTGAGGTGGGTGAACAGTGCCTTGAGCGCGCGTTGAAGCGTCCCCTCATCCACGCCGGGCGCGGTGGTGAGCGCCGCGCCGGTGTTCGCGGCGACGAGCACCGGCAGTCCGCGCACCTGCGCCAGCCACGTCGAGGGGACGCGGGTGAAAGTGAGCGTGTCGCTGCCCTCGCGGGCCGGGCCGTAGAGATTGGCCGGGTCGCAGGCGTTGAGTACGATCGGTTCGGCCTCCTCGGTTGCATCGCGGAGCGCACGCAGTTGTTCCACCACCTCCGGCAGCGCGAATTGTGCGCCCGAAAGCCCCTGCACGAAGTACCCGCGTCGCACTTCACCGCGCATCTCCTGCCGCTGAAGCTCCTGGTAGATCAGATTCCAGTCCCACGCGCCGGCCTCGTTCTCCAGGCACTCGTGCGTGACGATGCCGTAGCGCGCCAACAGTTGTCGCGCCTGCCGGGCCGCCCGTTCGCCTGCCGAGATCGGCTTGCCCATGATGCTGAACCGCTGCACGAGCGTCCAACGGCCTACCCGGCGTTGCGGCGCAGCTTGCGCTTGCGTTGTCTGTGCGACTCGCTGGCGCACACGCTGCCGCGCCGACCGGTAACGCGCCTGCGCCGGTTTGTAGCCAACCGGGCGCGTGTCTAATCCCAATTCGGCGCGCCGTTGGGCCAAGTCGGCTTCGAGCGAGCTGTACTGGCGCGGCGTTTGCGGCTGCGGTTTGCCTTCCTGCACGATCTGCCGCATCGCTTCCAGGCTGTCGTTCGTCACCAGACCCGCCATCACCAACTCGATGAGCGCCGACTCGACGGCTTTCTCGTCAAGCCCCAACGCCTCGCCAATATCGTTGAAGAACACTGCCCCCTCGGATTTGAGGAACTTGTAAACGGCTAAAGTGTCAACGGATTGAACGGATTTTAACGGATTAGGGAAATCCGTTTCATCCGTTGACAGAAAAACATTTCCTTCTCCCCGGAACAGGAAGCGTATCCGTCCATAGCGCGGATCCGTCCCGCCGGACCCGATCCACACCAGTTCGCCGCTCTGACAGAGCGCATCCAGTTCCGCCGGGTTATACTGCGGGAGGCGCAGCGGCAGCACGTCGCGTTCCCATATCCGCCCGACGACGGGCAGGGCGCGCAGTTGTTGGAGAATCTTGACCAGGCTCCCCCCCTCAGTCCCCCCCACAGGGGGGGAAGCGATCTCCCCCCCTTTCATCCTCCCCAGTGGAGGGGAAGCGATCTCCCCCCCTTTCATCCTCCCCAGTGGAGGGGAAGCAATCTCTCCCCCTTTCATCCTCCCCAGTGGAGGGGAAGCAATCTCTCCCCCTTTCATCCTCCCCAGTAGAGGGGAAGCAGTCTCCCCCCCTTTCATCCCCCCCATTGGGGGGGACAGAGGGGGGGCAAGATGCTGCCAGCGCGCCAGAAAATCGGCGTAGGTGGTGAAGGGAACGGGCTGCACTTCTTTGCGCAGGATCGTGAGCGTGCGGCGGTGAATCTGTTCCAGCGCGCGGCGGTCTACGAATTCGGCTTCAGGAGCGGGCACGCCTTCGACCTGCGGCGTGAAGTGCCCGTGGACGAGTTCCCGCGCGGTGATGAGGCGATCCAGTTCCGCTTCCAGCCAGTCCATCGGGAAGGCGTACCGCGCGCGGATCGCGTCCAGCGTCACCGGGCCGGCGTAGGAAAGGAAGCGTTCGAGGATGCGACGACGCCCCCCCTCAGTCCCCCCCACAGGGGGGGATGAAACCTCCCCCCCGCCGGAGGGGATTGAGGGGGGGAAAGCTGCCGCGTACTCCGCCTGATATTCCGCGAACACCCAGCGGAATTCCGGTTTCGTCGCGGTGGGGATGTCCATGCCGATGACGCGCCCGGCGCCGGTCAGGTGGGCGATCCAGCTTGAGGGATCAACCAACGTGCGCTGCGCGACTTCGCTCGGCGAGAGGTCGCCCATCTGTTGCAGGAGGACGGCGAGTTCTTCGGCGGTGCGCGCGAGGGCTGTGGGAGCGGTGTGTTGCAGTTGCCCGCGCACGGCGTCGATGGCTTCGGGGCGCAGCAGTTCGTCGAGCGCCACGTCTTTGAGCAGGTCTTGCAGCAGGTCGCGGTTGACGGTCAACAGTTGCAATTGCTGCTCGGCTTTCGGCGTGTCCCACTCGTACATGCGGGTGCTGATGAAGTTGAACATCAGGCTTTCCGCCACGGGCGATGGCGTGCGTGATTCCATGACCGTCACGGTGATGTCGCCGCGTTGGATGCCGCCGAGGACTTCTTCGAGGTGCGGCAGGTCGAGCACGTCTTGCAGGCAGTCGCGGTAGGTTTCGACGACGATGGGGAAGTCGTCGAAGGGGCGCACGACTTGCAGCAGCTCCTTGGCGCGCAGGCGTTGCAGCCAGAAGGGCGTGCGCTTCCCACGCCCGACGCCCGGCAGGAGCAGCGCGCGCGCCGCGTTCTGCCGGAAGCGCGCGCCGAACACCGCCGACTCCGGCAATTCGCGCAGGATGCGCTCACGGGCTTCATCCGGCCCCATATCGGTGACGACGTCCAGCGGAAAGTCGGCGTCGGATTCGAGCAGGCGCAGCAGGATGCCGTCGTCGTTGGTTTCCACCTCGATTTCGACGCCGGTGCGCTCGCGCAGCGCGCCCGCCAGCGCCAGTCCCCACGGGCCGTTGACGCGCCCGCCAAACGGCGAGTGGACGACCATGCGCGGGTCGCCGAGGGGATCGGTAAACACTTCCACGAGGATGCTGCGGTCGGTGGCGAGCGCGCCGGTCTGGTCGAGCTGGCTGGCGAGGTAGTTGAGCGTGTTCCAGGCCGAGTTCGAGTCCAGGGCGTGGTTCTCGCGGAGCCAGGTGAGCAGGTTCACCACAGAGACACGGAGTTCACGGAGTTCTTTTTGGTTGTCCTCTGTGTTCTCTGTGTCTCTGTGGTAAGCATCCAAAATGTCTTTGAACGGCGTGTCATCCGGCAGGCCCAGGTCGCGGCGCAGGGCTTCCAGCTTTTCGGCGACGGCGCGCCGGAACGCGCCGACGCGCTGGCCGAGTTCGTAGGGCCGCCAGGGGAAGTCGCCGCGCCAGAACGGCATCCGCGGGATCGCGCCGGGCGCTTCGGTCACGATGACGCGGTTCTCGTCGATGTCGAGCACGCGCCAGACCTGCGAGCCGAGCATCATTGTGTCGCCGATGCGCGTCTCGAAGACGAATTCTTCGTCCAACTCGCCGAGTTTGGTCTTGCCGTCGGGCAGGTACGCGCCGAACGCGCCGGTGTTGGGGATGGTGCCGCCGTTGCTCAACGCCAGCATCCGCGAGCCGGGGAGTGGGGCCAGCTTGTTGTTGACGCGGTCCCAGTCCAGCCGGGCGCGCAGTTCACGGTACGCCTGGCTCGGATAGCGCCCGGCAAGCATCTCCAGCGTGGTCTGGAAGGCGCGCGCGGTGAGGTCGGTGTAGGCGTAGGCCTGGCGCACCAGGGAGAAGAGCGCGTCCGCGTCCCACGGCTCCACCGCGACCATGGCGACGATGTGCTGCGCGAGCACGTCCAGCGGGTGGCGCGGCGTGTGCGTCGGTTCGACCGCGCCGCGCAGCATCCCGCCGGCGATGGCCGCCGCCTCGATCACGTCCTCGCGGTGGGTGGGGAAGATGCGGCCCACGCTCGTCTGCCCGACGAGGTGCCCGGAACGGCCCACGCGCTGCAAGCCTTGCGCCACCGACTTCGGGCTTTGCAGTTGCACAACGAGGTCTACCGTGCCGATGTCGATGCCGAGTTCCAGCGATGACGTGCCCACCAGCGCGGGCAGTTCCCCGGCTTTGAGCTGCCGTTCGATTTCCAGGCGCGTTTCCTTCGAGACGCTGCCGTGGTGGACGCGGACCGGGCCAACGCGCGTCCCGTCGCCGGTCGCCATTAAGCCGAGGCCCGTTGCGGCACCACCCTTGATAAGGCCGGTGGCCTCACCGACAGCTTCGGCGGCCCACTGTTCGTTGAGATAGTCGCCCGCGCGCTCTGCCAGCCGGCGGTTGTTGGTGAAGATGAGGGTCGTCTTGTGGCTGCGAATCAAGTCGAGCACGCGCGGGATGATCGAGGGCCATACCGACTCCCCCGGCAGATTGCGGAAGTCCTCCACAACCGTCACAACCTTCAAGTCGAGAGCTTTCTGGTACGCGGCATTGATGATGGTGACGGGGCGAGGATGCAGGATGCAGGATGCAGGAGGCAAGAGGCGGGATGCAGGAGGCAAGAGGCAGGAGGCAGAATTTTCTTCTTGCATCTTGCATCTTGCATCTTTCCATTCGTAACCGCCGAGAAACCGCGCGGCTTCGTCCAGCGGCTCGATTGTCGCGGAGAGGCCGATGCGTTGGAAGGGTTGTTCGGCCAGATGCTGCAAGCGTTCGAGGCTGAGGGAGAGGTGAACGCCGCGCTTGTTCCCGGCCAGGGTGTGGATTTCGTCCACGATGACGGTGTGGACGGTGCGGAACATTTCACGCGCCTTGGGGCTGGTGAGCAGCAGGTAGAGCGATTCCGGCGTAGTGATGAGGATGTGCGGCGGCTCGCGGAGCATCGCCTGCCGGTCGCGCTGCGGGGTATCGCCGGAGCGCACCGCCACGCGGATGTGCGGCAGGTCGAGGCCCATGGCGTCGGCCTTGACGCGAATCCCCGCCAGCGGGACGCGCAGGTTGCGGTGGATATCGTTGTTCAGCGCTTTCAGGGGGGAGATGTAGACCAAGCGAATCCCTTCAACAGATCGGGCGGTTGGGTAGTTGGGTGGTTGGGTGGTTGGTGATTCGTGATTCGTGATTTGTGATTCGTAATTCGCTGATTCGCTGATTCGCTGATCCGCTGATCCGGAAAGTTCCCGAAAGAGCTGGTCGATCCCCCACAGGAAAGCGGTGAGCGTTTTGCCGGAACCGGTGGGCGCGAGGATGAGCGTGTGTTCGCCGCGCTGAATCGCGGGCCATCCCTGCGCCTGCGGCGGCGTCGGCTCCCCGAAGGTCTCCGCGAACCAGTCGCGGACGGGGGGGAGGAAGGAGGAAAGTATTGTGTCGGTAGCACGTTCTGACATTGTGGTGCTCCTTCAAAAAACTGATTTCAACGCTAAAGGCGGATCACGATCCGCCGTCCTCGCTGCGCCGGATTATGATCCGTCGCAAGCATTTTCAGTGTCTTGGTTTGGTGGATGATTATGTTGCTTGGCCTGTGGTGCTCGTTCGTCGCCAGGTTCTATTGTCAAATATAGCACAAATGTTCTGTTTGTCAATGAACGCTCAAAGGCGTGGATGTTCAGATTTGACGATCTGGTTCTGGAAGAATCGTGGGTCTAGTAGCTTGTTCCGGTTTTGGCAACCGCCTCTGACATTCCTCGACCAATTTCTTGACGTTGTCATCGTTGAAAATCCGCCTGGTCGCTTTCCGGGAGGCGCGTAGCTTCTCCAGTTCTTCGAGGATGAGCGGCGCGCTCTTTTTCCGCTTTTCGACGATGGTGCTCAGCACCCAGCAGACCTGATGGTTCAATTGCTTTTCGGGGGAGAGCAGGCCGACGAGGGCAGGGATGGCCTCCAGCAGGTTGGCCCCGTGAGAGGCGGAGACGACCAGGTAATACAGCGCGAGGGTTTGGATGGGCCACGGGTCATAGTGGGAGTCGCCGCAGCCGTGATCGTACTTGAGCGTCGCGCCGCTGTCTTTGACGGCCAGGTCCAGCAGCACGGCGACCAGTTCCGCTTTGCGTGTTTTCTTCCGCAATTGAGCTTCCAGGAAGCGCAGCGCGTCCCCGGTGACGTGCAGGATGTCGTATACCGGCGCGTCGCCTGTGCCAATCCCGATGGCGAGTTGGGCCGTGGCAATCCGCACGACGGGATCGGGGTGGTGAAGCAATTCACGGCTCAACGATTCCCAATCGCCCTGCACAACGAAGTGGGCGAAGCGCGTTTCGAGGGCGTATCGCTGGATGTGCCAGTTTGGTTCAGGGCGTTGCAGGATGGCGGCGCAGTCGGCCAGCAGCGCGTCGTAGCGGGCGTTGAGTTCGTTCAGTTCGGCGCGCGCCGCCGCCAGCTTCGCGTCCAGTCCTTGCGGGGCGATCCGGGTGGTCAGGTTGTAGTCGTTGTCCACAAACGCCTTCGTGAGCTGCCCCGGCGCGTTGGGCAGCACGTTCTCGACGCCGGCGAGCAGCCGTTCCAAGAAGTCGCGCGCTGTCAGTGGATCGTAGCGCCGCACGGTGAGCGTTTCGCAGGGCGGATCCATAAAGTATTCGCCTTCGTCATCGTAGTGGTTGTAATAGTAGTACGTGCCGCAGAGGTCACACTTGAGCAAGCGTGTGGTGCTGCTGGCGTAGCGATGCGTTCCCGCGTCTTCCATTTCCAGGACGATGCGTAGTTCGTTGACTTCGGGCGGCATCCGTTTGGAGCCTTCCGGCCCGATGTCTTCGTTCACCTTCTGCGGGATGCGCCTGCAACGCGGGCAACCGGCGATGGAACGGTAGGCAAAAGAATGGGTCATATTGCACCTGAAGGTATAAAGCGCAGCGGGAGGTCACTGATCTCCCGCCGCGGTTTTATTTTACCACCAACTGGACTCTGCTACTCGGCGGTGCTCTTACCGGAACCGTAAAGGTTAAGCGCCGAGGGTTTGACGAACAAAGGTCATAAAATCACGGAATCCTTGTTCAAGGGATGATGCAAATGGAGCCGCGATGACATTTTGTTGATCGCCATTGTGGAAGTGAAAGGGAAAGGTCGAAACCGCCGCCCAGTCGGTATCAGGAAAGTTGTCGTAACGGTAGATATGTCCGTCCAGGTGTCTACGTTCCCAGTGCATCCCGAACCGTCCCGGTAACTTGCGCGAGGCCCACACATCCAAGTAGCTGTTGTCGGTCAAAAGCACTCGCAATTTGACGCCAAGCAAGTCGGTTTGCGCGACGATGGATGCAAACTCGACTTCAGCGATGCGTTGAAGTTTTTCTAGCGGGTTCACGCTAACTCACGTAAGGATTCGCGCAATGTGTCGCGCGTGGCTTCCAGGTAGTCGAACTCAAAATAATCTTCAAAAGTATCGTCTTCGTGAAGTGCCCCTTTTTGCACCAGATGGTCAAGCTCGGCGACGGTACGCACGCCGTATTTGTGTGCCAAACTGAACAGTTGCGACTCAATCAAGCGCATCTGGTGGTGCAAAAACAGTCGCAAGCTTTCGCGTTCCAATTCCTGCGGGGATAGTTGCAGTTTCAGGGCGATAGTTTCATACATATATTGTCTCCTGCGTAAACTTCCCTGACGAGTCGGTCGCAATCTTGCCGCAGTTGGCGTTCCCAGGCGACCGGATCGGTGATGTCAGCGCAAGCGTTAAGTTGAGCAAGCTGGGCCAGGGCAGCCGCCATACGCTGCCCCTGGTCTGATGGATTTGTAGTCAGCACACCCGGCTTTTTCATTTCCTTTCTCGACTTTCAGCACGTTTATTGGATGCGTGTAGTGCTAACTTCATTGTACCCCAAAATTCCATATTTTGCCCAAGCTTTCTCTATGGCTTGACATAATAAAACCCAGCCACGCCGTTCTTTTCGCCAAAGATGAGCATGTGCAGCCCGCCGTTTGCGTCGGTGAAGTAGGCGCCGGGCGAGCCGGTGTACCCGCGCTCAGCCAGGTAATCGGCGATGGTCTGCGGCGGGCCGAGCACGCCGTTGGTTTCCGTGCGCGTCTTCGGCCCCGTGCTGTCGCCGTAGACGTAGCGGATCAACGGCGTATTGGTCGCTGCGCCGATGTAGTACGGAACACCCAGGCCGGAGGTGTTCCCCGCGATGTTGAGCGGCTCTGACCATACGCCGTCTTTCCAGATATAGCGGTAGGCCTGGGAGTATCCCGGATACAT
>JAIOAS010000101.1 GCA_019873725.1 Chloroflexota bacterium
AAAAACGAACGTGACCGAACCATTCTTACGCATCCGCAACCTGTCCGCGAGCTTTCGCGGCTACCTGGGCGACTTAAGCGCGCTGGAAGACGTCTCGTTTGACGTGGCGCGTGGGGAATTCGTCTGCCTCATCGGGCCTTCCGGTTGCGGGAAATCGACGCTGCTGCGCATCGCTGCCGGGCTACTGGCCCCTTCACGCGGTGAAATACTGCTCGAAGGCCAGCCCCAGCGTGCGCCACACAAGCGCGTCGGCCTGGTCTTCCAACAGCCAACGCTGCTGCCCTGGCGCACCGTGCGGGATAACATCGCGCTGCCGCTGGAGATGATGAAACTTCCGCCCGGCGATATCCAGGCGCGCACCACCGACCTGCTGGCGCTGGTAGGGTTGACGGGGTTCGAGCAAGAGTACCCGATCCATCTTTCGGGGGGAATGGCGCAGCGTACCGCGCTGGCCCGTGCGTTGGCGCAAAATCCAGAGGTGCTGCTACTCGACGAACCGTTCGGCGCCCTCGATGCGCTGACGCGCGAGCGTATGGCGGCGGAGTTGCTGCGCATCTGGGAACGGGACAAACGCACAGTGCTGATGGTGACGCACAGTGTCGAAGAGGCGGTGCTGCTGGCGGATCGGGTCGTGGTCTTGAGCGCGCGACCAGGCCATGTTGTGGAAATCGTGGAAGTGACACTGCCCCGCCCGCGCTCGCCCGCGCTGCTCACCACACCGGAACTACAGCGTCTGGCGGGACACCTGCGCGAGGCGCTATCCGGCGGGAACGGTCACATGGCGGTGCACCCTAGCCCGTCTTCCAACCCAAACGTAACGCAGCCTGGCGGTTGACATAGAATTTTACAGCCCACACGCCAGGCGACACAGCACGCACAGCGTCATCGGACAGGGGTTTTTCGTTCAAGAAAACTTCTGAAGGACGGGAAGGCAACGCCAGCCACACCTCACCTTGCGCCAGCCGTTGCAAATCCAGTGTCAGGCTGAGGACGCCGTCCCCTAACTGCCATTCTGTAATTTCGGCGCCTTGCGAGATGTGAAATGTCGTCGTCACCAGATGCGGGATGGTTGGCGCCAGGCGGATCCCCAGCAGCACCGCGCCGTGTGGCGGCAAGTGAAACACCGGCGGCAACGCACCCGGCTCCAGGCGCAGATAACGCCGCTCCCAGAAATCGAAAATGTGGTACGGTTTGCGTTGATCTAACGACAAATCGGCTGACAAGGTACGCTCGACCGGCGTTTCGCCCCAGTTGAAGAGGCCGACCAGCCGCCACCTTCCCCACGGGCGCGCAATGGGAACAACGACCTCCTCCGGCATCTCCTTTTGGAAGAGATCAAGCACATCCATCCCCTCCAGCAACGATGGGAACAAAGCGGCGGTGAGCGCGCGCCGTTCTGGCGTCAGCGCATCCAGCTTGTCGGAGAGCACCAGCAGGCCGCCCGACAGCCCAATCAACGTCGCTTGCGCGATGACCTCGTCCTCGGTCAACTGCGTGTATGTGCTGCGCATCAACAGGGTATCCGGGTCGTTGATCCACCAGCGATTGTGCATCCAGGTGCGTGTCGCCACATTGCGCAAGCTGTTGCGCAGACCCGGCAGAGAGGGATTACGCTTCAGCAAGCGCCCCACCCTCCCATAGCTCGGTTCCCACGATGGCGCAGTGTCTGGGCCGATGCGCATCGCGTCCACCAGGCCGATGGCCGTTTGCAACGGCGCGCCACAACCGACGATATAGGTCTCTTCGCCGGCAGCCTCTCGAATGACCTGGAAGACCTGCCGCAACGCCTGCGCCCGCGTCAGTCGGGCATTGTAACGCTTGCCGGCCAACGCGCCCGCGTACATGAAATCCAGCTTGAGATAGCCATAGCCCCACTCGTGCACCGCCTCCTGCACCAGGCTGCGGATGTGCGCCTGCACGCCAGGATGGGTGGGGTCGAGCGCCCGGGCGATAAATCCCGAAACCAGGCCCGGCGAGACCGGGCGGCCATGCGCCGTGCGCAGCAGCCAATCCGGGTGCTGCGTGGCGAGCGCCGACTTGGGATGCGCCGTCAATGGGCCAAGCCACAATCCCGGCGTGAAGCCAGAGCCACGGATGCGTTCGGCCAGCCAGCGGAAATCGTGCGGGAAGCGGTCGTTACGCTCGGTCCAATCTCCCCACTGTTTCTGGTACCCCTCGTCAAGTTGGATGACCTCCAAGGGGACCTGGTCGGCCAGCAAAGCCGCGGCGGCCAGGTTCTCGATCACGTCCGCCTCACTCACCCGGTTGCCATACATATACCAGGAGCACCAGCCCGTCGGTGCAGGACGCGGCGTGGGAAGTTGCATCTGCCGGATGACGGCATAGGCGTACTGCGCGAATGGGTCCGTGCTGGGCAAAGGCACCCATTCCAGATAGAACCACTCGGAGGACAGTCCCTCGCCCACATCGAGTGGCAGATCGTCGGCCTGAGATTGCACGGTCAGCGCGCGATGGCCGGGGCGTACATCGGCGCCGACTTGCACAAACTGATCCGCGAGTGATACACCTCCGGCAATCAACGCCTCCTTGGATGTCACCACCGCCCCGACTGTTTCACTCCAAAACCGCCCGATCTGCCCGTAAGGTGTCCCAGCGTTGTGGATCATGGGGCCTTGCAGCCAACGTTCCGGCAAAGAGAACGCCTCGTGATGACGTTGCGCCGGCAAAAATCCAGCGGCAGACCAGGATTGCCAGCCATTGGTATAAAAGCCAGAAGGCGGCTCGGTCGACTCGAATCCATCGGGCGTCGTGCTAACGAAAAAGCGCCGAATCTGTACGGATTCGGGTCCAACGTTCGTCACCGCGACCTTGAGTAAAACAAACGGGCGCGAGGCATAGACTCGCACGGTGAGGCTCAACGTCAGTCCTTGATACTCCTGATGACTAATCGTCGCGGCCTCGGCCTGCCCGTGGAGGTCATCAAGGTGTTCCGTAGTCACGCGGCCCGCGGGAAGCTTATCCGTCGTCAACGTGCGGGTGTGCCCGCGCCGAATGATTTCGGCACCGGCCAGGCAGCGCAAGGCGCGTCCCGGACTTTGCAAGCGCAGCGTACCGGCGTGCGATTCCCAGCGCACCTCAAAACATGGACTTTGAAACAGCAACGACATCGTCGAAACCACGCCCCCTCAGGCGCAATCGGTCAACGCGCGGCAATCCACCATACCACCACGCACAACACACAAATCGCCAGGAGGATTCCCCCGCCCACGACAGCCAACACGATCCCGGCAACCTTCCTCTTATGCGGGTCCGCCTCAATGTTTTCCCCGGCTTCCACCAGCAGCCCCAGGACAAATTCGAGCACCAGCGCGCCCAGGGTCAGCGTTGCCGTGCCCACCGGAACGGAGAGCGCCAACGCCAGCAGAATGACAATCAACAGTTGCATAAACGGATAGTCCGGTAGTCTGGTAGTCGGTAGTCCAGTAGTCGGTAGTCTCAGTAGATCCAAAAATGCTCCAAGGGGATCGGCAGATCCCCGGCCTGGTCTGGATCTGGCGATCCAGACCAAGCAAAATTGGACCTACTGAGTCTGGTAGTCGGCAGTCCGGGTGTCGGTAGTCGAGTCAGCGTTAATTTGATCATAATCGCAGGGTTGACGGCGACGGTTTGAGCACGCCTAAAGATCGAGTTGGATGTGCAATTCCTTGAGCTGGCGCGCAGAAACCGGGGCAGGCGTGTCGGCCATCAGGTCGGTGGCCTGCGCAGTCTTGGGGAACGCAATCACCTCGCGGATGTTGTTCTCGCCGGCCAAAAGCATCACCAGGCGGTCGATGCCGGGCGCCATGCCCCCGTGCGGGGGAGCGCCATACGAGAATGCCTCCATCATGTGACCGAACTTAGCGCGCGCTTCGTCTTCCGGATAGCCCAACACGCGGAAAATGTCCATCTGAATCTTCGGATCGTGAACGCGGATGCTGCCCGATGCCAGCTCATAGCCGTTGCAGACCAGGTCGTAGGCGTCGGAAAGCACCGCAAGCGGATCGGCGATCATCGCTTCGTAGGTGTTCGGACGCGGCATCGTGAAGGGATGATGCGCGGCATCCCAACGCTGCTCCTCGGCGTTCCACTCGAACATCGGGAAGTCGAGCACAAAACCGAAAGCCAGAAGCTGCGGATCGGCCAGCGCCAGCCGGTCGCGGAAGGTGAGCCGCAGCGCCGACAGCGCCGCCCCCACCACCGCCGGCTCGGCAGCGACGATGCACACCAGGTCGCCGGTCTGCGCGCCGGTACGCGCCGCGATGTCGGCCAACTCCCCCTCGGAGAGGAACTTCACCGCCGGGCCTTTGACACCGTCGGCGCGGAAAGCCAACGTCACCAGCCCTTTCGCGCCCTGCCGCTTGACGATCTCGGTCAGCCCGTCGATCTCACTGCGGGCGTAATCGGCGCAGCCCGGCGCGACGATGGCTTTGATCTGCCCGCCGGCTTGGGCTGCCCCGCTGAACACGCCAAAGCCACTCTGCGCCAGCGCGTCGGTCAGGTTCACCAGCTCCATGCCAAAGCGCAAGTCCGGCTTGTCGATACCATAGCGCGCCAGCGCCTCCGCGTGCGAGAGCCGCGGGAAGGGCGAGAGGACACGCTTTTCCGGCGTCACGGCGGGAACCAAGGCGGTAAACAGGCCCTCGACCAGGTCCAACACGTCATCGCGGTGGACGAACGACATCTCCAGGTCAAGCTGGGTGAATTCCGGCTGGCGGTCGCCGCGCAAGTCCTCGTCGCGGAAGCAACGGGCGATTTGATAATAACGCTCGAAGCCCGCAACCATCAGCAATTGCTTGAGTTGCTGTGGGGATTGCGGCAGCGCGTAGAACTTTCCGGGATGGACACGGCTCGGCACCAGGTAGTCCCGCGCGCCCTCCGGCGTCGATTTGAACAACTGCGGCGTCTCGATGTCGAGAAAACCGTGTTGGTCGAGATACTCGCGGATGAACTGTACCGTGCGGTGGCGCAGGATGATGTTGCGCTGCATCCGTCTGCGGCGCAGGTCGAGATAACGATAACGCAGCCGCAGGGCCTCATCCACCGGTGAATCGTCGTAGATGTAGAACGGTGGGGTTTGCGCCGTGTTGAGGATTTGCACCTCGTGGGCCTCGACTTCGACTTCGCCGGTTGCCCATTCGGCGTTGACCTGATCGGCGGGCCGCTGACGCACCATCCCGCGCACCTGAATCACGTACTCGTTGCGCACGTCGGCAGCCACAGCACGCGCGTCGGGCGCGGTCTCCGCACTAACAACGACCTGGACCAATCCCGCGCGGTCGCGCAACACGATGAAAATCACGCCGCCAAAGTCACGCCGCAGATTCACCCACCCGGCCAGCGTCACCTCCTGACCGACATGCGCCAGGCGCAATTCCCCACACATATGACTCTTGAACATATCTCATCCTCCTGAAAAGACTCAGTAGATCGAAAATGTCAAAGACTACAAAAGTCTCAGCCGGACCATGTGAGACTTTTGTAGTCTGGCTCCTGCTAAATTTCGACCTGCTGAGACGATAACACTCTCCAAAGTTGATCCAGACGCAACCCCAATAGCTCAGTCTGGCTCTCAATCACAATCCCTACTATACCACAGAGGGCGCGAAGGGGCAAACAATTTGTCTTTGGCCGCAATTGCCAAAATAAGTAAATGCGATTAATATAATAGTGATCATCGGATATAATCATCGTTAGAATGGAATGGATTACAGGCATACTGCCCGGCTGGCTAATCGAATGGATTCGCATTTACGTCACACCGTTCCTCAAAGTGCAGGTGAAGGTGATGGCGCGGGCTTTGCTGTCGGGCGTCACCGATACACTGTTGTTCCTGAGCTTACCGCTCGTCATCAGCTTTGGCAGCCAGGCGCTCTGGAGCAGCCGTTTTCAACTCACAGCGGCGCAACAAACCCAACTCGAACGGTGGGGCAGCGTGGCTCAGATCATCGCCTATATGGAGGACGTTCCGCCGGTAGTGCCGTTAGTCTTGTGGTACAAGGAAAGTGGCATGCGCGAGGAAAACCCCGATAACTGCGAAGGCATTATGGGACTCTATTCGGCGGTGACGTCGGGCGCACTCCCTTGCTTCCCACCTGGCCCACTCAGCGCCGACGAGGTCATCCGCCAGTTGCGAATGGGCACCCGCGTCTTCAAAAGCTATTGTCCCGAGATCTCCTACACCACCACCGATCCCCGGCTAATCAAAAAATGCTATCTTTACTACAATGCCGGCCCGCGCAGTCGCACCAATCCCGACGATTCAGCCTACGTGATGAACGGGTATGATGCCGCCCACCAAAACATGGTGCTGACCGACATCCAGGGACGCCAGTACCGCTTGACGGCGCTGGGCGCCTGGCCCACGCACATCGCCATGCAGATGCAGTTGGCGCAACGGCGCAGTTCGGGACTGCCGCCGCTCATCCTGGCGCCGGTGATGTTGTTCCAGGAATTGTGGGACAAACTCTGGACGATGACTACAGACATCGAACAGCAGCGGCCCAGTGACGTCGCGATCGATGCTGGAAGCCCATCTGCCAACGAGCCGACTCCCGCCCTGTGTCGCGCGCCGATCGTCCAGGACTGTTTCATCGAGCCGCACGGCGACGGCGACGCCAGCCTGCGCCCTGCCCTCAGCCCACTGCTACTCACGCCATTCCAGCAGGGTGAACTGATGTGCGGCCTGTTTCCCGGCATCGACCTGGTGTCTCCCAAAGCGTCCCTGGTCCTCGCGCCTATGCCGGGCTATCTCACCCGCTACACCGACGGACGGGGTAACCTGACGGTCCAGATCGAGAACGACGAGTGGACGCTGTGGCTGATCGGGTTACGTTCCTACACGGCCGGCGAGGGGACGATCGCCGCCGGAGAAGCCGTCGGCGCTGTCAGTGGTGTGGGAAGGCAAGCGCCAGGTGTGCATTACGCAATTTATGATAAAATAGCAACAGGTTTTGTAGATCCCTTGAGTTTCATACCGGCAGATGACTGCCCATCCGCTAACAGGTAATGTAAACTTTTCGGAAAGGAGAGAATTATGAATGCAGGTGCCTTGGTCGTACTTTTCTTCGTCGCATTCGCTATCGCGTGGGCTTTCTGGTTGATTTTCAAACTCAACCTGAGTAATATCAACCTGGGGAAATTGCTCTCATATTTCGCCGGGGTCATTTTGACCCTGCTGGTCATCCTGTGGATTGCGTCCCAGTTTCTACCCTGGTGGGCGGTCCGGCTGGTACAGGGCACGCGACAATCGGCAACCGTGCAGGAATTACAAATTGCCGGCGCCGAGTTGTTGAAAGAAATTTCGACCACGCCAGGTACCATAATTACAATAGCCCCCGTCATTCCACCCCAACAACCGGTTGTGGTCACCCCCACGCCGACCATCAGCCCGCTCATCACGCCAGAAACCAGCTCAATTAACAGCGCGCAAATGAGCGGCGAACGGACACATGTCGTGCAATCAGGGGACACGCTGTATAACATCAGCCGCCGCTACGGCGTCACCGTGGACCAACTGAGGCAGCGCAACAACATCACGGGTGATATGATCCGTGTAGGGCAACAGTTGATCATTCCGTAAGCTGATCAGTCCGTGACCCAGGGACCTGTTGCTACGCCACCAGCGACCGGCAAGCGCGGCGCTGCATCTACTGCCGTAGATCGTATATGGCACTTTTTTCAGCGCCTCCTCACTCCCTTTCTGGAAAGCATCATACCCAAACCGCATTACCTGGAAGGCGAGGAAGTACGGCAGGTCATCGGGATGGCCGGGTATCGGGCGAAAATGCCCAAGGTATTAGGAATCGCCGGTATCCTGATCCTCATTCCAGGGCTGATTGTTTTGGTATCCGCCAACCTCGCGCAAAGAGAAACAATCGAGCTTCTGGCTTCTACCGTTGTCATTCTGGCGTTGTTCTTGATCTTCGAAGCGGCACAGGAATGGCTCAACTACAATCAATGGCAGTTCATCGTCACCAACAAACGCTTCATCCTCATCACACCGCACCCACAACGGCGCGGATTCGCCGACGTCATCTACCTCAAAGGCGGCAAGATTCAGGTCCTGGATACCAACTTCTCCAAGAGTCCCTTGTGGGGACTCTTTCAGGTGATTCAGGGCACGCGCGATGTTATGCTGAGCATGAGCGGCTATGAATTTCAGGAGACCGGCGCGCAGGTGAAAGGCGGCTTGCGCTTCCCCGACGTCAGGCCCGAAGACATCCGCCGGTTGGAGGAATTGATCTTTGGTTGATGGCATCCCGTCTGGCCTATGGAAAACCCCGCAGCCTGCACTGCGGGGTTTTCTGTTAACTCTGGATCGCCAGAGCCAGACCAGAACGGGGATCTGACGATCCCCTTGGAGCATTTTTGGATCTACTAAGGCTGCGGGGTTTTTCTGTTAACAGCACACATGCCGGCGCCGGGGCACATCAGCGCCGCCGCAGAACCGCCAGCACACAGCCCAGCGCCAGCAGCAACGCCGGCGCCGAACCACACGCCGTTTTCGGCGGGA
Source organism: Chloroflexota bacterium (assembly GCA_019873725.1). Lineage (GTDB taxonomy): Bacteria > Chloroflexota > Anaerolineae > B4-G1 > SLSP01 > DSWT01. The sequence continues at coordinate 8,513 of JAIOAS010000101.1, forward strand.
TGCCCTCCACAGGGATCAATGTGCGCGGCGGCAACGGCGTAGGTGTGGCGGTGGCGGCCGCCACCGCTGCCACCGCATAGGGAGTAGGCGATGCGGCCGCAGGAATGACAACCACGCGCGGCGTCGGCGTCGAAAGACGAAATGGCGTCGCCGTGGGTGTGGGGGTGGCAGTCGGCGTCAACTCGACGGTCACGGTGAGCGTCGCCGGGATAGGGGTAGCAGTCGGCGTCAAAGTGTCTGTCGGCGTTACAGGTTCAGGAGTGGCAGTCGGCGGTTCGGGCGTCGGCGTGAGTGCAACGGCGAAGCTGGCGGAACGATAGGCCGCCGCCAGTTCAGCCGTCAGGCCGATGTAGGAATCGCCATACAGCACCGAAGGTTCGATGTGCGTCCCTTCGAGCCACTCGTTGAAGCTGGTGATGACGACCCAATCGGCGTTACTCTGGGCGGCCCCTTGCCAGCACGCGCGATAATACGCCCCACCCTCGCGTGGGCGCGCGAAAGCGTCGGGACGGCCGGTGGCGAAATCGTCATAGCCGGGCATCACGGTCGCTACCCAGTAGCGGGTGGCGTTGTGCTGCGCATTCCACTGCTCCACGGCAGCTCCCCAGCGCGTCAACACCGCCGCCGGCGTAGCCGACCAGGCCACACTGTAGAGATACAGGCCATCGAAGACCGCCAGATAGTCGAGGTCTGTTCCTTCAGCAATCCACACCATCTGCCGTTGTGGATCGACCTGCGCGCGAATCGCTTCCCAGGCAGCGACGGAGAACTGCTGCTGTCGCCAGAAAAAGAGAACCGGACGGCCATCCACCCGCAGGTAAGCGGGATGCTGCGCCCGACCGTCTCGCAAAGCCTGCAATGCCGCGAGGACGGCATCCTCGCTCTGCAAGAACGGCCCGCCCATATCGACCGAAACCGCCGCTCGCATCCCCTGAAGTTGCGCCTGGTCCAACAAAATGCGAAAGTTTGGTTCAGTCTGATTGTTGGTCATGTCTGGGCCATACCAGGCCTGCACCAGGGCATCGATGCCGGCCTCGCGCGCCTCACGCACGTGCCGCTGGATGGCATAGACATCGCTGGAGTGGTAAAGCTGCAACGGCTTGTCGGGCAGCGCCTTTTCCCACGTCAGCATGTCGAACCAGGCGTAGTAGAAGGCCAGCACCAACCGCTCACCGGATTGCGCGCGAACCGGTGTAGAACGCGCGATGAGCATCAGGCTCAACAGCAGGCCCGTCAGACAATACCCGCGCCGTCTCAATCCTTTTCCTCCTTCAGAAATGGTGAATGGCAAATGGCGAATGGCAAATAGCGAATGGCGAATGGGAGTGCGGACACCCCCCCATGCTCATTTCCCGTTCTCGCTAATATAGCCTCCCCGGCAATTTCATGAATCCAAAAGCTGACCGCTGATAGCTGATAGCTGATAGCTAACAACAAGTATAGCGCGGCGGAAGAATAAAACAAACGTACTTCTGGACAGGGTGCATTTCAGAATAAGGGCGACTTTTCTTAAATTGCACCGCAGAGCACGCAGCGTCCGCAGAGTTACCGGAAATTTCTCCGCGCTCTCAGCGAACTCTGCGGTTAAATAAGACGTTTATCTGGCTTTTGCCCCCGAATTGAAATGCACCCTTCTGGACAGCAAGCCTGGCTTCGAGTATAATCACAGTGAATGAAGGCATAAAGGAGAGCTAAGAATGCCAATAGTGAATTGGTTAAATGATGGGCTAGGGATGATTGTGGGCTTTTTGGTGTGCTTGATCCCGTTGATTGTAGTGCATGAGATCGGCCATTTCGTGATGGCGAGATTGATCGGGGTGTGGGCGCGCGAGTTCGGCATCGGCTACCCGCCGCGCATTATCAAGCTGTTCAAATGGCGCGAGACGGACTTCACCCTCAACTGGCTGCCGCTTGGCGGATTCGTGCGGCTGGAGGGCGAGCAGACCTTTGCCGAAGACAAGGCTGAGGATACAGAGGAGGAAGTGTCAGCGGAAGTTTTGGCCGAAAAAGAGGAAGCGTACCGCCACAGCCTGTATGCGCAGCCCCCCGGAAAGCGCATCCTGCTGTATCTGGGCGGCCCGCTGATGAACTTACTGACGGCGTGGGTGCTGGCGACGTTGCTCTTTGCCACCGGCATCCCCGTAGTGCGCGTTGTCATCAGCAACATCGTCCCGGAATCGCCCGCCGCCGAAGCCAAGCTGCAGGCCGGTGACGTCATTGTCGCCGTTAACGGCGAAACGGTCGAATCGCTCGACGATGTCTCGACCCTTGTGCAGCAGACGCTGGGCAAGCCGACCGAAATCCAGTTAGAACGCGAGGGGCAAACGGTCACCGTCTCGCTCACGCCACGCGCCAATCCACCGCAAGGCCAGGGCGCAATGGGCGTTGAGATCAGGGAGGTTGCCAGCGGAAAGCTCAAACAGTTTCCGTTAGGGCAGGCTTTTGTCTATGGCAGCCGCTATCTGGGAAACATCGTCGGCGCCACGGTGTTCTTCCCGGTTTATGTGATTCGGGGGTTGATCCCCATCGAACAGGCGCGGCCCGTCGGCGTCATCGGGATCAGCCAGATCGCGCAACAGTCGGTAGAAGACAGCATCGCCGCCGGCGCGGCCTACCCCATCCTCAACATCCTCATTCTCGTCAGCGTGAGTTTGGGCATTTTCAACCTGTTGCCCATCCCGGCGCTGGATGGGGGGCGGATTCTGTTCGCCATTGTGGAGAAAGTTCGGCATAAACCGCTGACGCCGGCCCTGGAAGAACGCATTCATACGGTGACCCTGGTGATGCTCGTAGCGCTCTTTATCGTGATCACCATCCTGGATATTGTCGCGCCGATTCAATTACCTTAGAGTTCGTCAAAGTATAACTTCCCGAAGCTGTGGCCGGTCTCCGACCGCGCCACCGTGAGGCAGGCATCAGCGGGCACGGTCAGAGACCGGCCCGAGCCGGAAGTTGTTAATTTACAGACCCTTAGGGTTCACAAGGTCAAATAGAGAAACGAAGACGTATGTCCGAACGAAAAATCAGCGATAGTCTTTGGCAAAGTCTGGAGGCGCTGCAACATACACCGCAGACCGCCGACCTGAAGCAGTTTTCCGGCTTGCTGGCAGAGGACATCCAGCGACTCGCCGCCATCTGGGGAACGCTGCCCGTTGAGGTGCGTCGCGGGACCGTCCGCGCCTGGAATGCCCTCGCCGTGGAGGACTTCGAGATGGATTTCTCCGCTGCGTTGCGCATCGCTATGCGCGATGAGGACGCTGATGTGCGCGCCACAGCGATTGGCGGGTTGGACGAAGACGAGGACGTCCGCCTGATCCCGCAACTGAGTGAGATCCTCGAACACGATGCCGTGGCGACGGTGCGCGCTGCCGCCGCGCGCGCGCTGGCGCACTTCGTATTGATGGGGGAGCTGGACAGAATACTGCCGCACGCCTTCGAGATTGCCTGTGCAGCGTTGGTGAAAGCGCACAACAACCTCGACGAGGACCTGGACGTGCGCCGCTATGCGCTCGAAGCGTTGGGATACACCAACCTGCACGACATACCGCAAATGATCGAAGCCGCTTACGCGCATCCAGCCGAAAAAATGCGCATCAGCGCCGTCCTGGCGATGGGGCGCAGCGCCGATAAACGCTGGGCCAAAATCGCCTGCCGGGAATTGCTCAGCCCCCTGCCGGAGATGCGCTTCGAGGCAACACGCGCCTGCGGAGAGTTGGCTCTGCCCGAAGCCGTCCCCACGCTGATCGAATTGGCCGACGATGTCAACCTCGACATCCAGCAGATGGCGCTGTGGGCGCTCGGTCAGATCGGCGGGAAGCAAGCACAGCACACACTGGAGCAGTACATCGATGCGGATAACCCGGCTCTGCGCCAGGCAGCACGCGACGCGCTCGAAGAACTGGAGTTCTTCCACGGCGATCTCAGTACCTTCTTCGGCCCGCCCACCGAATTCGACGGCGCCGGCGAAGAAAGTTGGGCCGAAGCTGATGCGCGCAGAGGGGGCACTCTGGAAAAGAAGCTGGCATTTGGCTTTGGCGAGGCCGGCTTTGACGAGGAAGACGACGACTTCGATGAAGAAGATGCCTTCGACGAAGGCTTCGACGACGAAGACGAGTTGCTCAGCCTGTACCTCGAAGACGAGGAAGACCTCTTCGACGAAGATGAAGACGAAGATGAGGAGGACCTGTGGGCCTAGCATCTGGCGTGTCGCGTAACCGCGTCCGCAGGAGAACCGGCGCCCTGCTGGGGCTACTGCTGATATTGGCGGTTTCCATAGCGCCGGTGTACGCCCAGGCCGCCGTCGTCGCCGAACACACGTACACGTACAGCCAGGTAGCAACCTTCACACTGACCTTCCCCCCAGAAGCTGCACCCGCTTCAGCCACGCTATACCTCAAGGTGGGGACATTCACCCAGGTCTACCCGACACCGGTTATCGGCAATGTAGCCCGCCTGGAACGCAACCTGAGTGAAGCCCCTTTCCCGCCCTTCACGCAGATCAGCTACGCGTGGGAGTATCAGGACACACAAGGACGAACACTTTCGACAGAGACCCAACAGTTCCTGTACGAGGACAATCGCTTTGCCTGGGAGACGCTGCACAAGGACAACATCACGCTGCACTGGGTGGCGGGCGACAAGGTTTTGATGAGCAACGCCCTGGACATCGCGCAAACCGCCATCGCCGAAATCCAGCAGACCCTGGATGCGCCGGTCATCGATGCGGCGACGCTCTACATCTATCCCTCACTGCCTGACTTGCAATCGGCGCTGCTGCTGACGGGATACGAGTGGGTGGGCGGCAAAGCCTATCCCGAAATCGGCGTGGTGCTGCTCGCCATCTCGCCATCCAGCGAGGCCATTCTCAAGATGAAGCGCGATATCCCCCACGAGCTGACCCACAAAGTGCTGTACGACCTCACCGGGGCGCAAGGGTACGCCGCACAGCCCACATGGTTTGTCGAAGGGTTGGCTTCCACCTTCGAGCGCAGTCCAGACCCCGCCTATGCGTTGGCTTTGCAACGCGCCGCCCAGGACGGCAAGCTGATCCCGCTAACCACGCTCTGCAATCCATTTCCTGCAGAGGCCGACCGCGCTATCCTGGCCTACGCGCAAAGTCAGAGTTTCGTGCGCTATCTCCAACAAACGTATGGCTGGTCGAAAATACGTCAGCTTATCGATGCCTATGCCGATGGATTGGAATGTTCGGTGGGGGTCAAGCAGACGCTCGGAGCGGATTTGACTACGCTGGAACGCGACTGGCGCGTTTGGATGGAACGAAAGAATCAAGACAGTGCCGTATCGGCAACGTGGACCTACGTGGCGACGGTCGTCCGCGACCTGGCGCCCTGGTTGATTCTGGTAGGCTTGCTGTGTGTGCCGGTGGGTGTCCTGTGGCTGGGCACCCGTTTCGGACAATAAACCCTCATCCGCTTGCTGGAAGGGGATCGTCGATCCCCTCATAGCGAAAGCGAAATGCAGTATCAATGCGGGCGGGCCGCGACGAGATAGTTCAAGAACACGATGCCGCTGTAGCCTTTCGCGTGCGCGCCACCGAGCGCGAACGCCCCCGCCGGGAAGTCGCGGCTGTAGACGCAGAAAGGATACGTCCCGCCTGGCGTCTCGATATCCACTTGCAAGTTCTCCTCACGGGTGAAGCCCTGCAACCACTTGGGGAGTTGGTGCGCCTTGGCCTGGTAGATGACATACACCTTGCTTGGGCGGGTCAGTTTGAAGCGCAGTAGCTTATCCTCTGTGGAATCGTAATCGAGATCGGCGGGCATGACCGTGTGCAGGCCGGTTAACGCGAGCGGTACGGTGGTCACGATGTAGTCGCGGTCGGTGTAACACGGCTGGTACGCGCGCAACACCATGGTGCGATATTCCCGTTCGCTGGTGGCCTTGACATAGGCGAAGGGGTTTTCGTAGCGATAGGCATACGCCGGACGCTGGCCCTGGTCGCGGTGCGCCACCACCGCCATCCCCCCCACTACCGAGGTGAGCGGGTCCATCTCGCGGATCTTGTCGTAGCCGAAAAGGCTTTCCAGCAGTGCCACGAAGGCGGGTACGAGCGACGCGCCGCCCGTGCGCAGCACCACATCGACCTGATCCATGCGCAACCCGGCATCCAGTACCACCTGGCGGAGTTCCCGCGCCACATTGATCAGTTCCGGCTCGATCATTTCCTCGAATGTGCGGCGCAGAATCCGCTCGTGGATGGCGATGTGCCCATAGTCGTAATCCAGGCGCGCCATCAGATTGTCGGTGAGCGCCTTCTTCGTCTGCTCGATGCGCCGGAAGAGGTCGAAACCGACGTTCTGCGTGACGAGCGTCTCCAACGCCCGCATCGCCTGGGGATTGTCACTCGTCTTCTGAAACTTGCGGATGCGCTCCAACGGCATGGGACGTGAGAGTTCCGGCATCGTCTGCCAGGTGTGCAGCAGATCGAGGTAGTCCGGCGGGAAATCCAGGCCGCCATCGACGTGCGCGCCCTGGCCGAAGTACTTGAGCAGCGACAGCATAATCCGCCGGTCCAGGTCGTCGCCGCCGACGAGCACACCGCGCGTCGCAATCACACGGGGTGGCTGCGCGCCGCCCACCTCGGCGATGGTCAGGTCGAGCGTCCCGCCGCCGAAGTCAAAGACGAGGGCAATTTCACGCTTCTCGGTGGCGATGTGATGCAAGTGCGCCGCCGCAATCGGCTCCATCTGAAAAGAGATGTCGCGGAATCCCGCAAAGAGCGCGGCTTTGTAGAGGATTTCCTCCGCGCGCAGCGTGCCTTCGGGCGTGTCGCAGAAGCGCACCGGACGGCCCAGCACCACGCTGTCGCACGTCTCGCCCAGTTGCGCCTCGGCGCTGGCCTTCATCGAACGCAGGATGATGGCGATCAGCTCATCGATGGTGAAGTAGCGGTCGAAGATGTCGGTCCCCTCATAGCGCGGATCGCGCAGGGCGGTTTTCACCGATTGCATCAGCCGCCCGTGCGCCCCCACGTCGGTGTCGATGTACAGGTCATGCCAGTAGCGGATGGGGCTGGAACCGGCCCCGCCGACAATAATCTCGATGGGATGAATCTCCTTGCGCTCCCAGGTGATGCGGCGGCCCGTTTCGCGCGCCAGATACTCGTTGGCGGCCTGCGTGCCGAGCAAGGTCTGATACTGACGGTCCATGTAGATAAGCGAGGGCAGCACATGGGGGTTTTCGTTCGCCGGGTCGAGTTCGATGGGGTGCAATTTCTTGCCGTCATAATACGCAACCGATGAGTTGGTCGTCCCAAAATCGATTCCAATGCGTGGCATCATACCTCCTGTGTGTCAACGGATTTGAACGGATTAAGAGTGAAGCGACGTTATGGGTTGTGACAAAGCGAAGGGGGATTATACCACGGTTTTGGAAAATGAGGAACTTGCCGACCACGAATTGGGAACGAATAAACGAATGGCTGCAGAGTCCATTCGTTCATTCGGAGGCCATTCGTTCATTCGCGGGGCATTGGTGATTGGCTTACACTTTGCTACCAGAGCTGTCGTCGTTATGTCGCCCTCTTCTGTCCTTTCACTACCCTCCCCTCGAAGTACGTCAGCAAGCCCCCCACGCCGAACAAGACAATGTTCAGAATAAACGGCCAGCTACGGTTGACGCCGGAAAGCTCCCCCGCGATCCAGCCGAAGGGCGAGGTGACGACAATGACGAGGACGGAAAGCAGGCCCATGATGCGGGCGCGCTCTTTCGCATCTACCGAGAGGACAACCAGTTTGTCGAGCAGGGTGGAGGCCAGCGGGATGCTGCACGCTTCCACGACTGTCGACAACAGCAGCAGCCAGATGTTGCCTACCGGGGTGAGCAGCAGCAAGACCTGACTGGCGGTCAGCCCCAGGAAACCGACGACCATCAGCTTGCGTGTATCCTTTGTCCCCAGGCGCGGCATGATGGTGAAGAAGAATACCAGCATCGTCACCGAACGGGCAAAGGCATACCAGGCCAATTGCGAGGCAGCGAATTGCAGCCTTTCGGTAACCAGAATGGACCAGAACGTGCCGCGCACCGTGTTGGTGATCCCCATGATGACCATCAAGCCGGCGGTGAACAAGGTCGCGGGTGTGCGCAGGATTTGCTTGAGCACGCCCTTCGATTCACCCACCACGGCAAACAACGGTTGGTGACGGGTCTCTTCCATACGCATCAGGCCCTGTTTGGTTTCCTTCGCCAGCGCGTTGAGGATGATAAATTTGGCCGTCATCATCACAAATGAGAGCACATACAGGCCACGGATGGTGGGGATCAGGCTGTATCTGTCGATCAAGAAGCCCGTCAGTGGAGAAACAAACGCGGCCAGCAGACCGGCGATGTAAATCCACGAGTAAATATCCACAAGCAGGTGCTCATCTGTGTCCTCGACCAACAGGCACTGCCACGAGTTGGCGGTCACACGCCACACCGCATTGACAATCGCACCCACGAGGAAGTAGGCGAAGTTCTGCGCCATGGCCCAGATCAAACACGGGATGCTCCACGAGATGATGTCAAAAATGAGCGTGGTGCGCTT
>JAIOAS010000102.1 GCA_019873725.1 Chloroflexota bacterium
CGTCATCAGCGCGATCATCGCCTCGAAGACCGCCCACTGTGCTTTAACCTCCGGGTGCGGATCGGGCAGGTCGGTGTAGCCCAGGGCCTCGGCGCAGAAGCGCGCCAGGTCTACGACTTCGATGTCCAGGTTCTTTTTGTCGCGGGCGACGCGGAACTGGAACTCGCAGCACGGACAGGCCGCCAGCACTTTCTGCGCGCCGGCCTCGATGGCTTCATCCAGCCGGTGCTTCCCCACTTCGGCGGCGACCGGCGGCTCCTTGATGAGCGTCAACACACTGCCGCAGCAGTGCGCCGCGTCACGGTTGTATTCCATTTCCACATAATTCACGCCGGGGATGGCCTTGATCACCTCGCGCGGCTCTTCGTAGATGTGCGAGACGCGCCCCATGTGGCAGGAGTCGTGCCAGGTGACGTTGACCGGCGCTCTCCCCCCCTCCTCTCCCCCCCATTGGGGGGGACGCAAGGGGGGGAAAGCGAACGAACCGTCGCGCACTTTTTCCGCCACCACCTCACTGTAGTGCTTGGCGGTGATCCCGTATTCGATACCCAGCTTCGCGGCCCACTCCGGGTAGACGTGCCGCCACATCATATTGCACGCCGGGCATGAGGTGATGACGGTATCCGCCCCGGCAGCTTTGACGGCGGCGATGTTCTTCTTCATCGTCTCGGCGAAGACCTCCCACTTGCCCGCGACGAGCATCGGCGTGCCGCAGCAGTTCTCCTTCTTGCCGACGTAGGTGAAGTCCACGCCCGCCTCGTCCAGCAGCCGCACCGTCGCCTGTCCAATGTCGTGCTCGACGTAACTCACCGTGCATCCGGCAAAGTAGACGGCCTTGCCTTTCTTGTCGCTGTGCTTTTCCTTCAGATCGGCGGGGAACCAATCGTCACGGTTCTTGCGGTATCCGGCCCAGATGTTGCCCTGGTCGGTGAGCGCCGCCGCCATCATCTCGAAAGGCGGGAACGTCATCTTGCCGTCTTCGTGGATCAGCTTGCCGCGCAGTTTCATCCACGAGGATTCGATGGGCAGCGAAGCCGAGCAGCGCAGGTTGCACAGCTCGCAGGTGGTGCAGACCAGGAAGGTATCCACCATAAACTGATCCCACTTCTCGCGGCCTTCCATAAACTCGCGCAGCCAGTACCACTTGCCGCGCGGACTCTGGCTTTCCCACCCGCGCCCGTAATACTGATCGCACTCCTGGACGCAGTAGCCGCACTGCGAGCAGGCGTAGGCGTACCACGCCACGTCTGCCGGAATGCCGCGCACGGGCTTGTCGGGGAACTTCTCGCCCACGTCGGTGCTCACGGCGTTGCCGAAGGGACGCAGCAGCGGCTCGAAGGCGTTAGCGGCGATCAGCGCGTTGCTGATCAGCGCGTTGCCGATGACCTTGCCCGGATTGAGAATCCCGGCGGGGTCGGCCTTGGCCTTGAATTCCTTCATCACTCTGGCGCGCTCCTGGCCCAAAATCTTGGGCGCCATCTTGGAATAGTACAACCCGGTGGCGTAGGGCCGCCCACCGTACTTCTCCGCAATGCGGGCGATGGTCAGCGAGAGTGGGAAGACGAAGTTGTAGCTCAACTTGCGCTGGTCGGCGGGGATGAAACCGAGGATGACGACTTCCGGCTCGCCCGTGGGGTTGCGTCCCTGGCGGATGAGCATCCCTTCCTTCACCACGGGCTGCGCGATTTTCGTCTCGATGTCGGACAGCATCGCGCCCAGGCCGGAGAGCGGCACGACGACTTCCGCCGGGACCAGGCTCGGCCCCAGCCGCTTGACGGTCATAATGCGGAAGCGGTTCTGCCACTCGTGATGGGCGATCTCGTCGCTGAGCAGGGTGGCCTTGCATTTGCCGGTGCTCATCCGCTCGGCCAGTTTTGCGCGCACGAATTCGGCATCGGTTTGGCGGACGGCAATCGTGGTGATGTAGGTTTCGGGCAATTCCACGTGCTTTTCGACCGGATGGCCCTGGTGCATCATCGGTGGCGCCTGATTCTTCAACGACGCCATGCGCGGGTTGATGAAGTGCATCGACCAGATCGGCAGGTTGCACTCCATAAAGCCTTCCAGCAGGTGCTGCAGCTCGCGGGCGTCCGGACATCCGATGGAGAGGACATCCAGCGGGACTTCGGGCATGATCTTGATCGTCAGCTCGGTGATGATGCCGGTGATGCCCTCCGCCTCATAGATCATATCCAGGCCCTCGCCCTCGAAAATGCCCACCGAGCCGTCGCCGTGGACCACGCGCGCGCTGACGACGTTATCGCGGAACCAACCCGCCTCGAAGGAGCCGTAGCCCGCGCCGCCCTGCGCCAGCCAGCCGCCCGCCGTCGCCGAGGGGTAGCTGCTGGGGTAGGTGCGCAGCGTCATCCCGTGCTTCTTCAGTTCGCGGTCGGCGTTCTCCCAGACGATGCCGGGTTGCAGCGTGACGGTCTGGCCTTCGACGTCCACGCGCAGCACCTTCGCCATGCGGAAGAAGTCGATGACCACGCCGCCCTTCACCGGTAGCACGCCGCCGTAGCCGGAGGTCGCCTTGCCGCGTGGCACCAGCGGGACGCGGTTCGCCGCCGCCCACTTCACCAGCGCGACGATCTCCGCTTCCGATTCCGGCTGCACCACCGCGCCGGCCATCGGCGTCCCGATGAGCGGTTTGATCAGCAGCGGCATCTCGCCGACATCGTGACTGTAGAGCTTGCGCTCCACATGCCGGGTCGTCGCCCGCTCGCCAAACGTCTTTTCAAGCCAATTCACGTGTTCTGCCGGTAACTGTCCCATAGGTTCCTCCTGTAAAGCGTAAAGCGTAAAGAGTAAAGAGTAAAGAGTAAAGAGTTAAGAGTGATGCGTGAATTCCTGTCATGGATTCATGCATCTTGCTTCCTGTATCCTGCCTCTTGCATCATGCATCCTGCATCCTGCCCCTTGCATCATGCTTCTTGTGTCTTGTCGGCCACGAAACTGCGTAAGATGTTCATCGCTTCGAGGATGCGGGGATCGCCCAGGGTGTAGTAGATGGAAGTGCCGTCGCGTTCGGCGTTGACCAGGCCGCGCTCGCGCAGGATGCGCAGGTGATGGGAGACGGTGGGCTGCGTCACGTCCAGCAGCTCGGTCAGCTCGGTGACATTGCGCGGCTGCTCGGCGACGAGATAAAGCAGTCGCAGGCGTTTGGCATCGCCGATGCCCTCGCAGATGTAGTGGTGCATGAGGGCGACTTCGTCTTCGGAGATCATTTGGTTGATCGTCATCTTGTTTATATATTGATAAGTGTCTATATAGAATACTATCAATATAGCATCGTGTGGGGAAATGTCAAACACAAGCTGTTGGCAGGGCGGTTAAATACCCTGAGCGAAAATCACTGCTGCTTTGTAGTCAAACTCTGCCCAGGCCAGGCTGAAGTCGTCCAGAGGCACGGCTTGCGGACCAGTCTCTAGTGCCGGATCGTGAACGTAGATTTGCTGTGCATCCATACCCACGATCACCACAGCATGAAAGCCTTGACTGTCACAGTAAGGTAATTCTGCTGTTTGGATGAAGGCAATACAGGGGATTCCACGTTGGATATAAGCGCGTGCCCGAGCAAGGGATAAGGTCGTGTAGATGACGGACAGGTTGAGTTGTTCAAGATAACGGATGTTGGAAGCCGGGGTCCCGAATGAGCGGGCGTGTAACAGCCTGGCAACGCGGGTTTCTGTTAACTCATGACCCAAATAGGCCAATACCATTCGCGCACAAGCGGGCAGACACTGTCCGTCTGCGCTTTGTTTATAATGGGGAACCGGCAAGCAATCTTTCGGCATGGTCTGTGATGTTGGCAATGTCGTCTTCGTCGAGGAGAAGCTCACCGCTTTGTGCATCCAGGTCAATCTGCCCTACCTGACCTAGAAATCCTCGCGGAGATAGGGCGAGCAATACAGGCACCCGCCAACACAGGCGATTGTGACGGATGATTAACATTGGGTCGCCGCCGCCTAATCCTGTTCCCACTTGATCGAGGAGGAATACATTCACCTTGCGGCGGGCGGCGGTAGCTGTGATGTTGAGAGACGCCGAAACTTGCACGGTTACGTCGATATGCGCCCCCGCAACTTTGGGTACAACATCAGTAAGTTCTATTGTTGTCACACCTTTGCTCCTTGTGTGTTTCGTATGCTTCTATCATACTCCAAACACTACCGAATGTCTAGCAATTTTCTGCGTTCTGGGTGCATTTCAGAATGGGGGCGACTTTTCTTAAATTGCACTGCAGAGCACGCAGTGTCCGCAGAGTTGCCAGAAATTTCTCTGCGTTCTCAGCGAACTCTGCGGTTAAATCAAACGCTTATCTGGCTTTTGCCCCCGAATTGAAATGCACCCCTGCGTTCTCCACACACTCCCGCAGCACATCCGCCAGTTCCGCATTTTGTCCCCACGCCAACGCGGCCTCGAAGTCGGCGGCGGGGAGGTGCGCCTGGATTTCAGCCAGCAGTGCGGACGTGTTGCTGACGGTCGCAGCCTCGTCGGCGGCCAGGGTTTGCGCAAATCCGAGTACTTTCGTTGCCGTTGTGTACTGCGCTCTATCAACCAGGTAGCTTGCCCAACCGTTGAGCGCCATGGCGACCAGACGCATATTCTCGATGGCGACGGCAGTTTGCACGGCGCTGTAGAGGTGGCGCCGCGCCGTTTCGCGCTGATCGTTCTTGAGCATGAGATTGCCCAGGTTGATGTGTCCCAACGTCACGCCAAATTGTTCCCCCAGCGTTTCGAAGATGGTGAGGCTTTCTTCGAGCATCGGTTGGGCGCGCGCGGTGTCGCCGGCTTGCATGAGATATGAGGCCCAGTCGTTGAGGGTATAGCCCACGATGCGCTGATCGCCGTATTCTTTGCCGATGGCGATGCATTGCGCGAAGTACGGTTCGGCCTCGGTCAGATTGCCGAGCACGCCGGCCAGGTGGTTGGCGGCGAAGGCCAGGTTCATCTGCGCGCCCAGGGTTTTGAAGATTTCGTAACTTTGCCGGAAACACGCCTGCGCGGTGTCGCCGTTGCCCGTATCGCGGGCCACAACGCCGAGGTGATCGAACACCAGGGCGATGCTGTGCAGGTTGCCGGTCTGGCGGAACAGGGCCAGGCTGCGCTCAAAGTAGTTCTGCGCCTCGGTGTAATGTCCTAGCGCCCAGGCGTTGGTTCCCAGGGAGTCGAGTGCTCGCGCCTGCCCGTTGAGGTTGCCCGCTGTGGTCTGGAATTCGAGAGCCTGGCGATAATGTGCTTCCGCCAGGGAATACTCACCGCGCAGCCAGGCCAGCCGGCCCAGTTGCGCATGTGTCGCAGCGACCGCGTCAGCTTTTCCCAACTTCTGATTGAGCGCCAACGCGGTGTCTGCCAGCGCCTGCGCTCGCTCTACGTCATTGCTGGTTGTGGCCAGGCTCGCGGCGCGCACCAGCAGCCAGCCTCGCGCGGATTCTGCCTCGGGTGTGGATAGCGGCTCCAGTGCGGTGAGCGCCTCTTGGAAAAGCGCCAGCCCTTCCAGAGGGCGACCCCGCAACGTGAAGAAGAATGTCAAACTGTGCATCGCCTGTTCCAGACATGCTGTACACTTGTTTTGTGTCGCCCATTGCCAGGCCGCGCGCACATCGTCGAGTACTTCAGCGATGGCGTCCAGGGCGGCGGGTTGCTGGGCGCCCTCCAAATCTGCGTGCTGCCGCTGCACGAAGTCGGCGTAGTAGGCGCAATGGCGCTGCTGCACCTGCGCTTCGAGCGTTGGATCGGCGTGCAGCTTCTCGCGGGCGTATTGGTGCAGCAAGGCTTGCATGGCGTACATGCCGTTGGTGCGCCGCTGCAACATAGATTTGTCCACCAACGCCGTCAGCAACGCCAGCACTTCGAGCGCGCTGATGGGCGCATCCGGCGCACGCAGCACGGCGAACGCCGCCTCGCGCCGGAAATTCCTCTGGAAGACGGACAGGACTTGCAGCGCGGTCTTCTCCTCGGCGGTGAGCAACTGCCAGGAATACTCGAAGACGGCTCGCAGGCTGCGATGGCGCTCCGGCCGGTCGCGCATCTGGCTGCTGAGCAGATCGAGGCTGTTTTCCAGCTCGACGACGATCTCCTGACACGAGAGCATCCGCAGCCACGAGGCCGCCAGCTCGATCGCCAACGGCATCCCGTGCACCCGCGCGCAGATGCGCGCGATGCAGGCGCGCGTATCCGCATCGAACGAGAACATCGGCGCGGTGCGCTGGGCGTTTTGGAGGAACAGTTGCACCGCCGGATACACTTCGATGTCGGGATCGGATGTCTTGGTCGGATACTGCATCCCGTCGACGGTGAAAATCCACTCGTTTTGTACGTTGAGCCGTTCCCGCGACGTCGCCAGGATTTTGACACCGGGCGCATGCGCCAGCAGCTCGGCAACCAGCGCTGCGCCGTCCATCACGTGTTCGAAGTTGTCGAGGATAAGGAGCAGTTGCTTTTCTCGCAGATAGGTGAACAGTTGGCGCTGCGGCGACTCGTGCTGGTAGAAGGAGAGGTGCAGCGCCTCGGCGATGGCCGAGACGAGCAGCTCGGCGGACGTCAGCGGGGCGAGCGGGACAAAGTACGCGCCCTGGGCAAACGCCTCGACCTGCTCGGCAGCGGCCTGCAACGCCAGCCGCGTCTTCCCAATGCCGCCCGGCCCGACGAGCGTGAGCAGCCGGCAAGCCGGGTCTGCCAACTGTACCGCGAGCTGCGCCAGTTCTTCTTCGCGCCCGACAAAGGGCGTGGGTTGCGGTGGCAGGTTGTGGGGCTGCGCCGTGAGCGTGCGCAGCGCCGGAAAGTTGCGTTGGAGCGTGGGGTGCAGCAGTTGATAGATGTGCTGTGGTTCGTTCAGGTCTTTGAGCAGGTGATTGCCCAGATCGTAGAGCGCGGCGTCGGGTGGGAGCGTGGCCGCGCGCGCCAGCTCACAGGTGAGCAGGATTTGTCCGCCCCAGCCCGACGACAGCAACCGCGCCGTGCGGCTCACCTCCAGGCCGAAGTAATCGCCCTCGCGTTGCCGGGCCTCGCCGGTGTGCAACGCGATGCGCGCCCGCAGCTCACCGATTTCGCCCCAATCCTGCTGCGCCAACAGCCATTGGATTTCGATGGCGCAGGCCAGCGGCTCGCCGCCCTCAAAGACCGCGAAATAGCCGTCGCCCGTATTCTTGACGACTCTCCCACCGCGCCGCACAATGGCCGCCTCGACGAGATCGTTGTGGCGTGCCAGCGCCTCCTGCATCGCGTGTGGAAACCGCGCCCACTTGTCGGTCGAGCCTTCGATATCGGTAAACAGGAAAACGGGCAAGGCGAATTATCCTTTCGTTAAGGTTGTTTCTCTGTCCGAAATTGTACCTGAATTCGGCGTTTTGTCATTTGGCATTCCGGCAATTTTCCAACCCCGCGAACCGTGTATAATATCCCCTCAAGCCAGCAAGGAGGAGAAGGAGGAGAGACGCGATGAAAACCTTAGTCATGAAATTTGGTGGCACGTCGGTTGGCGGCGCGCCGGCGATACTACAAGCCGCTGCGATTGTGCAGGAGCAGGTCCAGGCCTGGGAACACCTGGTGGTGATTGTCTCGGCGATGCGCGGCGTGACCGACGCGCTCATTCAGGGGGCGCGCACGGCAGCCTCCGGTGACGGGCAGACGTATCCCGCGCTCGTGACCGACCTGCGGGTAAAACACACGTTGGCGGTCGCCGAGCTGTTGTCCGACACCGACGAGCGCACGGCGCTGCTGAAGGCGCTGGATGCTTATCTGGATGAATTCGCCACGTTCTGCCGCAGCGTGCAGGTGCTCGGCGAGGTGACGCCGCGCGCCATGGACGCGATCAGTTCGCTGGGGGAGCGGATGAACGCGCGCATCGTGGCGGCGAGACTGCGCCAGGAGGGGCTGCGCAGCGAGGCGGTGGACGCCACCGAGCTGATTGTCACCGACCGGCGCTTCCAGCAGGCCGCGCCGTTGATGGATGCCACCCGCGCGCGCACGCAGGCGCGCTTGCTCCCGCTGTTGGAGGCGGGCATCATCCCTGTCGTCACCGGCTTTATCGGTGCGACGGAGGACGGCATTACGACGACGTTGGGACGCGGCGGCAGTGATTACAGTGCTTCCATTCTGGGCGCGGCGCTCGACGCCGACGAGGTGTGGACGTGGACCGACGTCGATGGCGTGCTCACGACCGATCCGCGCATTGTCCCCGACGCGCGGGTGATCCCTGTGCTTTCGTACAGCGAAGTAGGCGAACTGGCCTACTTCGGCGCGAAAGTGTTGCACCCCAAGACCATCAGTCCCGTAGTCGAACGCGGCATTCCGTTGTGGGTCAAGAACACGTTCAATCCCACCTGTCCCGGCACGCGCATCGTGCGCGAACCGGAAAGCACGCCGGGCACCGTCAAGGCGGTCTCGGCCATCAAGGGGCTGAGCATGGTCAACGTGGAAGGGCGCGGGATGATGGGCGTCCCCGGCATTGCCGCGCGGACGTTCGCCGCCGTCGCCAGCCAGGGCGCGAGCGTCTTGATGATCTCGCAGGCGTCGTCGGAGCAGTCGATCTGCTTTGTGATTCCCACCGAGGCCGTAGCGGGCGTGATTGCCGCCATCGAAGAGGAGATGGCGTTGGAGTTGTCACGGCGCGACATCGACCGTGTTTGGGCGATGGATGACGTGGTGATCGTGACCGCTATCGGCGCAGGGATGCGTGGCACGCCGGGCGTGGCGGCGCGGATCTTCGGCGCGCTGGCGCAGAAGCAGATCAACGTCATCGCCATCGCGCAGGGATCGTCGGAGTGCAGTATCTCCCTCGTTGTCGCCGCAGATCAGGCCACCGAAGCCGTGCGGCAACTACACGCGGAGGTCATCAATGGGGGGGAGTAAAGCGTAAAGCGTAAAGCGTAAAGAGTAAAGAGTAAAGAGTAAAGAGTTAAGAGTAGGGACCTCGTTACTCATTACTCGTTACTCATTACTCATTCTCATTACTCATTACTCATTTCTCATTACTCATTTCTCATTACTCATTTCTCATTACCCTTTACTCATTTCTTCAGGGGGAGCTATGGAAACACATGACAAAATTCCGGTTGGCGTCTTGGGCGCGACGGGGGCGGTGGGACAGCGGTTTATTCAGTTGTTGGCGGAGCATCCGTGGTTCGCGGTGACGGCGCTGGCAGCGTCGGAACGGAGCGCGGGGAAGCGGTACGCCGACGTCTGCAAGTGGGTGATCCCCGGCGATCCGCCCCCCGCCGTGGGCGAGATGGTGGTGCAGCCGTTGGAGCCATCGCTGCCCGCGAAGCTGGTCTTTTCGGCGTTGCCGGCGGATGTGGCGCGTGAAATCGAGCCACAGTTTGCGCAGGCAGGCTATGCCGTCTGCACGAATGCTTCGGCCTACCGCGCCGTGGCGGACGTGCCGCTGCTCATCCCGGAGGTCAACGCCGACCATGTGGCGCTTATCGAAACGCAGCGCGCCGGACGCGGCTGGCCTGGCCTCATCGTCGCCAGCCCCAATTGCACGATCACGGGCGTGGCGCTGCCGCTCAAGCCGCTGGATGTGGCGTTTGGCGTCCGCAAGGTCTTTATGACCTCGATGCAGGCCATTTCCGGCGCGGGCTATCCCGGTGTGGCCTCGCTCGATATTCTGGATAACGTCGTCCCCTACATCGCCGGTGAGGAAGAGAAGTTCGCGCAGGAGCTGCGTAAGATGCTGGGGCGTGTGGTGGATGGCCGTGGCGTGGACGCCGACATCGTGCTCAGCGCGCACGCCAACCGCGTCCCTGTGTTCGATGGGCATACGGTCAGCCTGTCGGTCGGCTTCGCGCGTCCCGCATCGGTGGAGGATGTCATCGCTGCGCTGCGCGATTTCCGCGGGGCGGAGGTCTCGCGCGAGTTACCAGGCGCGCCGGCGCGCCCACTCATCGTGCGCATGGAGCCGGATCGCCCCCAGCCCCGCCGCGACCGCGACGCCGAGGGTGGCATGGCCGTCACCGTGGGCCGTGTGCGTCCTTGCCCGCTGCTGGACATCCGCATGACGACGGTGAGCCACAACACCCTACGCGGTGCTGCCAGCGGCGCCATCCTCAACGCCGAACTGCTCGTGGCGACGGGGTACGTGGAAAGATAGAAAGATGCAAGAAGCAGGGTGCAGGATGCAAGAAGCAGGATGCAGGATGCAAGAAGCAGGATGCAGGATGCAAGAAGCAGGATGCAGGATAGAGGGTAGGTGGGCGGTTCTCCCATTCGCTCATTCGTTATTCGTTCATTCGTTATTCGCTCATTCGTTGAGGGACTGTTATGCAAAACTATGGCTTGACGTCGGTTTCTGAATTCGTTGGGGATTGGATTGTGTACCGGAATCTGGATGCGGCAGATGTGCGTCTGCCACGCCTGGCCGAGATGCGGGCGGAGGTGGGAATTGCCGCGCACGCGATTCCCCGCAAGAGTGAGGCGGATTACGCACGCGCCATTGTTCACTTGTTGCGGTTGGCGCGCGCTTTCGATGCGCCGAGGACGGCGATCTCACGCTTGATCTTCGTGGGGGATACACGCTTGAACGATGGCACGGCCTTCGCCAATCTCTGCCGCGCGGGGAACTGGCCCGGCGTCGCCTTTATCGGCGCGGAGAAGGCTGCGCCCGCCCAGGCCGAGGTCACGGCGCTGGATGGCTACCCGCTCTACCTGGCGAATCGCTGGACGCTGCTGGCGGAATTCGATGCGTTCTGCCGCGAGCAAGGTTTCGTAGTGGACGAGAGCACGGCGGTCGTCCTCGATCTGGACAAGACGACGATCGGTGCGCGTGGGCGCAACGATCGGGTGATCGACGCGGCGCGGGTGGCGGCGGTGCGGCGCACCGTTGGTGACTTGCTGGGCGCGACGTTCGACCCGGAGCGGTTCCAGGCGGCCTACGATCAACTTAACCAGCCCGAATTCCACCCCTTTACCGCCGACAACCAGGACTACCTGGCCTACATCTGCCTCATCATCGGCAGCGGCTTGTACGAGCGGGAGGCGCTCGTGGAGGACGTCCGCGCGGGGCGGATGCCGACGTTTGTGCAGTTCATCCACGCCGTTGATAGCCGGGCTGCCGGGTTGCCCACCGATTTGCGCGCACTGCACGGCGACATCTACGCGCTGGTGCAGGCCGGCGACCCCACGCCGTTCAAGGCGTTCCGCTACAACGAATACCGCGAGACGATTGGGCGTATGGGGGTATTACCACTGGATGCTGCCCCCGAGGCGCTACTGGAGCGTGAAATCTGCCTTACCCACGAAGTGCGTGAGCTGATGCTCGCCTGGCGCGACCGGGGGGCGCTGCTCTTTGCGCTTTCGGACAAGCCCGATGAGGCATCTATGCCGTCCGCAGACCTGCGCGCCGCAGGCTACGCGCCGATTCATCAAACCTTGACGCACGTGGTAGGGGTCTGATGCTGGTTGGTCATCTGGGCGTCTCCGTTTTGACGCATCGTTATTTGAAGGCCGATTTGGTCCCGGTCGTCGTTGCCGGCGTCATTCCCGATGTGGTGGATAAGGCGCTGTGTCAGGGGCTAAATCTCACGCCGAGCGGGCGAATGTGGGGCCACACCTTGCTCGGGCTGGCCGTTTCGACCGTCATTGTGCGGCTGCTGTGGGGACGGCAAACCGCCTGGAGTTGGGCCGTGGGCTATCTGGGACACCTCGTGGCCGACATCGGGGGGGATGTGCCGTGGTTGTATCCATTCGTGCACTACGACTTCGAGCCTTCGCCGGGTTTCTGGGAAATTCTGTGGCGCAAATTGCAAAATCCCGTCGAAATTGCTCTGGAACTGGCATTGCTGGGGTGGGCGGCTTGGACCGTCCGTACACCTCAACGGATTTCAACAAAAACTCCCGTTCCATCCGTTAACGTTGAGATTCACGAAGGTATCTGATGATCTTTGGACACGTCGCAGTTTCTGCTTTAGCCTATCGTTACCTCAAGGCCGATTTTGTGCCGGTGATGGCCGCCGCCGTCGTGCCGGATGTGGTGGATAAGGTGGCGCACTCCCGTCGGGCTGTCTTTCAGCGCGTAGCGTCAGCGCGCACAAATGCTGCGCCGGGCCATTGGCCCGGCGCAGAACGACGATAGAGTAGCCGCCTACGTCCGGTCAGTTGCCCAACAGCATGATGTCGTCAATGTAAAAAAGCGGTTGGGTGTCGCCGGTACCGTCCTGGATGGTGATACGCATGATGTCGGCCGGGTTGCCCAGGCTGCTGAGTGGTATTTCTACCAGCACCCAATCGTTTCCGGTGGGCACGTTGAAGCCGACTTGTGTGCTGTTGGCGCTGGCCTGGTTTTGCGTTTGAATCAACAACTGGTGCGCGTTGCCGTTGGGGTGCACGTAGAAAGCCAGACGGTCGTACCCTGCTGTATACAGCGGGCCTTGCCGCCGCTTCAAGTTGAAGCCGCCCCAGGCGGACGTGATTTCCATCGAGATGGCCTGCGCCCCGGTGTGGGTTTCGGCGGTGCTGGCAAAGTCGATGTTTCCTCCCCACTTGCCGTCGTCTTGCAACAACGAGTCTGTGTAGATGTAGGCGACCGCGCCGCCGCTGCCCTCCAGTGTGATGTCGTCCACATAGAACACCGGCTGCGGGTCGTTTGAATTATTCTGGATTTGCACGTCGGCCACCTGAGCGGGGCTGCCCAGACTGCTCAAGGGAACCTCCACGCGCACCCATGCGTCGCCCGAAGGCAGGTTGACGGGCTCCTTGTTGGCTTCCTGGATATACACGCTCAGTGCATGTGCGTTGCCGTTCGGGTGGGCATAGAACACGAGTTTGTCGAAGCCGGTTGTGTTGAACGCTGTCCCGGGATGCAGGCGCAAAGCGCCCCAACCACCGGTGAACTCGACCCCGATGGCGTTCGCCCCCGTGTGCACGGTCTGAATCACCGTCGCGTCATAGTTCCCGCTCCAAGACCAGCTATCGCTCAGGCCGTCAGAGTAGAAATAGGCCACCGGGGTGGGGGTGGGCGTGCCGCAGTCCGTACCGACGATGACAATTTCGTCCAGGTAGTAGGTCGAGCGGTCGGGGTCACCGCGGTCTTGGAAGTTGAGACGGGCAATTTCGGCCGGATTGCCCAACTGTTGCAAGGTTACGGTGATGTGCGTCCAGACGCCTGCCGGAACGTCCACCTCGTAGTTGGCGCTGTTGTCGTTGCTGCTGTTTTGTGTGTAGAAGCGCAGTTGGGTGCCGTCGGTTCCACCGTAGGCGTAGAATGAGATGTATTGGTAGCCCACTGTGGAAATTGGAGCGCCAGTACGCAGCGACAGCCCGCCCCATGCGCCTGTATGCGTCACCGCGATGGCGCGCGCGCCGGAATAGATCTGAGTGGTGCTGGCAAAGTCGGCGTCGGTGTTCCAAGACCAGTTTTCCCACGTGGTCGAGTCGTGATAAACCACGATATCGGGCGCCGGGACGCAGCCGGGGGTGGGCGTGGGGGTTGGCGTGCTGGTTGGATAAGGCGTGCGTGTAGGGGGCGGCACGACGGTGGGCGTTGCGGTGGGCGTAGGTGTGGGCGGCTGGGTCGGCGTGGCGGTCGGCGTGGGGGTCGGTGTGCCTGGCTGACCAGCGTAGTTGCGTAAGACCAGTGGCAGGAACGTTGTCTCCTGGCTTGTCACGAACATGCGGTCAATGGATACCGTAATGCCTGTACCGGCCGGATTCTTCCGTCCGCTGACGCAAACCTGGACGGTATGATCGCCAATCGGCAGGACATTGCTTTCCCATATCATGACGTTGTCTTCTGCCGTTGGGCTGTACAGGTCTACATCGAACGGCTCACCGCCGTCTACACTGACGCTGGCGATGCCGTGATGGGGCGCAGTGGCCACGTACATTTGCACCTGCGTGCCGTGGAAGCGGAACGTAAAGCAGTCGCCGGCGGTGTAGGAATACTGGTCGTCGTCGTGGAAGCGTCCTTTTTTGATGCCGAGATTCCAAGTGCCGGTGTATTCGAACTGGTAATTGCCCGTTCCGGTGACGGTATTGTTGATGGAGAAGAAAAGCGGGCGGCCAACGATGACGTAAACCGGCTCGGATACGCCTGTGGCGCCGGCATTGTCGGTGACCATGGCGCTCAGCCAGTACTCACCGGTCAAGGCGTTAGCCAGGGTGTAGGTATAGGGTTCGGTGGTATCTTCACCTAGCAGGGATGACTGAGCGTAGAATCCAACTTTGGCTATCGTGCCGTCGAAATCTATCGCTGCGGCCTGCATATCTACATTGCCACCGGCGGGTATCATGGCGTTGAAGGCTGGAGCGACCAGATTCACGCTTGGCTTATCGTTGTAAGGTGTGGGTGCTGGGGTTGGCAGGATGACTGTGCCCGATTCGCAGGCGCCGCCGTGCAGAATCGAGTAGGGCCGGTCGGAGGTGTTCAGGATGCTAAAGGGGTCAGTGATGGCTACCTCCAGTCCCCAATCGTGCAGTGTGTCGTAGGTGCTGTCGTGGGTCATGTTGAGGTGGGTCTGCGGATTGTTGCCGGGGCCCCACTCCCAGGGATAGTAACCAAACCCATAGCGATAGGCCTCCTGGATGATCAACTTGTAAGGGATCTCGTCGCCAACGGAGCCGTCGTTATCCCACTTGTTGCCGAATTCGCCGATGACCAGGGGAATGCCTACAGCAGCCGTCTCGGCAAACTCTTGTATGACTCTGGCGTCCGACCAGCCCCACTTGTAGGGCCAGTAGGTGTGCACGTCGAATATCAGGTTGTGGTCAGGGTCCATAGCGAGCAAGTAGGGCCCGGCGGCTTGTAGCATGTCAATGTTTTGGCCCCAGCCTGGCGCGTCAATCACCAAGGGTGTACGGATGCCCTCCTGCCGCATACGCAGAACGATGTATCGGTAGGTGGATTTGAATTCCTGTTCGGTAACCTGGTTGCCGGCTTCGTTTCCTATGTTGACGAGCAGGTATTTCTCGTGCTTTTTAATGACGGCCAGTACGTCTGGGCGCACCCAGTATTCAAGCGCTTGCGTGAGTTGCGACCAATCGCCGGTGGTGTTCCACAGGCCCACCATAGGAATCAGGCCGTTATCAATGGCGCGTTGGATCACCGCATCGAGCTGCGCCGGGCTGCCGGAGGGCAGCCAGACGATACGCACCGAGTTGGCTCCGGTCTTGGCAATTTCCGGGAAACTGTTGCCGTTGATGTCGGTCCATATCACCATCTTGTTGACGCCGCGCAGCAGGATTCTTTCGCCGCAGTGGTCATACAAGTTGGGGCCAATCACGCGCAGCCCTGGCATGTTCGGCATCGGGGTGACTGTTGGTCCCAGCGTGGGCGTGGGGGTGTTGGTCGGCGGGGGCGTGTAACTTGCAAGACGGACATAGTCCTGGACAAACGTACCCACCGCGCCATAGTAAATGTGAATGGCGTCCACGCGCTCGGCGTTGAGCAAGCGTCCCCCGCTGCTGATGGTGTCGAGGTTGACGGTGATCGTATGGTCGCCCGGGCCAAGCTGAAAGTTGGGTGACTGCACCCAGTTTGCCCATGAACCGGTTTGAAAGGCTACAAAGACTGTCACCGAAATCGGCGCATGCAGATCGAACTTGAACTCGCTGTAGCCGATGAAATTCAAGGGAGGGCTGGGCTGAATGGAGAAAAAGCCGCCGTCACCGTCGTCACCGGCGCCCTGATCGGCGAGCGAATTGACCTGCAACGCCTGGCTGCCATCGGTGGCGTGCGTGGTCGTAATGGCCACTGTGCCGCCGGGATTGTTATTGATGATGGCGCCGCTCCAGCCCTGCACGCCCGTTTCGTACGAATACAGGGTCAAGGGGTCCGGCGCCAACAATGCGGGCCTGGCCAGGCTCAGGGTGGACAGTCCAAGCAGTATGAGCAGCATAACCACCACCAGTAGAATGATGCTCAGGCGTGCTCTCCAAACGAAGTCTGGTTTTTGGATAGTTTCCATCTTGTTCTCCTTAATAAATGGACAACATAGAGAGTTTCTAGAGAGTTTCTGGTTTGGGGATAATGTATATAAATGTACAAAGCCGAGTGTTAAGTTTATTTTACAGGCATCACCCCCTTTCGGTAAAGGAGCGTGAACAGATTGCTACAACTGGCGCAAGAGAGCGCCCTGGGAGACTGTCGCAGCGCCGTAGCCCCTTGGGGGCGGTCTGTGAACCGCAAAATGGCGCGGAAACTGGCCGGGAATGGGCGCCAGATCTGATGCACGGAGCTTTTCGACAGACTGCCAGGCAGACTCCCTGTTGTTGACCTGCTCCAAAATCTAGTGCAACCCTTGCAGACCGGACACCTCTATTTTACATAAAAATTCTGATTCGGTCAAATGGACGCGGCTTACCGGGTAGTGGTCAAAACGCCGGTTTTGTCGAAGCACATCGCTGTATTCGGTATGCTCGCCGAGGGCAACGACCGCGCTGGTGGCCGACCCGCGCACGACACGGCTGCCCATGAACAGAACGCCATCCGCAGTTCCCACCTTTTTGACCACTGGCATAATCTCGCCGGTGCTCTCGAATTCGTCGCTTACGCAGGGAGAGTAGCACCGATTGCGGCAAAGGCCCCCCTTGCGTTCTCGAAGCGGTACGTAGAGGAATTTTTGATTCTCCGCGAACTCTGCGTGCTCTGCGGTGCAATATAAGGAGTGGTCGCCCTCATTCTGAAATGCACCCTGGGTTTTTGCGTTGTTGACAGGCATACAGACTTCAATATACTCGTAAAGGGTACAAGAATAACGGAGGGTCATAAGGTGAATAGCCCATCAACTTCTCAGAGTACGCTCCACCACAAAACGCTCGCCGCGGCGCAGGGCGCGATTCCCGTGGCGCTGGTCACAGTGAGCGATAGCCGCACCGAGGCCACCGACACTAACAAGCACTATCTTGAAGCTGCGTTGGCCGCCGCAGGACACCGGCTGGTCGCCTACCGCCTGATCAAAGATGAGCCGGATCAGGTCCTGGCTGTGCTGGATGAACTGGCTGGCAGCGA
>JAIOAS010000103.1 GCA_019873725.1 Chloroflexota bacterium
TTTAGGAGGACTACGATGAACCGTGAAACACTGTTACACACACTCGCCGTCGCGCGCGGCGACGAACCTGCCGACCTGTTGCTCACGCACGCCCGCGTGGTCAACGTCTTCACCGGTGAAGTGCTGGATGCGGACGTCGCCATCGCCGGCGAGACCATCGCCGCCGTAGGGACGGGCTACACCGGCAAGGAAACGCTCGACCTGGGCGGGCAATACCTCGTCCCCGGCCTGATCGACACCCACGTACACGTCGAGTCGTCGATGGCGATTCCGGCGCAGTTTGCCCGCGCCGTCGTGCCGCACGGCGTCACCACCGTCGTCTCCGACCCCCACGAGATCGCCAACGTCGCCGGGGCGGACGGCATCCGCTATATGATCGCAGCCTCGGAAGGCCTGCCGCTCACCGTCTTCATCAACCTGCCGTCCTGCGTCCCCGCGACGCACATGGGCACGGCGGGCGCCACGTTGGACGCCACCGAGCTGCTGGCCTTGCGCGACTTGCCGCGTGTCCTGGGGCTGGCGGAGTTTATGAACGTGCCCGGTGCGGTGCTCGGCCTGCCCGGCGCGTTGGAAAAGATTCTCGCCTTTGGCGACGGGCACATCGACGGGCACGCCCCCGGTGTCAGCGGGCCGTGGCTGCAAGCTTACGTCGCCGCCGGCCCCTCCACCGACCACGAGAGCATGACGGCGGAAGAGGCGCTCGAAAAAGCACGCCTGGGGATGCACGTCCTCGTCCGTGAAGCCACCGCCGCCCGCAATCTGCACGCGCTCCTCCCCGCTATCACGCCGGAGAACGCACGCCGCTTCGCCTTCGCCACCGACGACCGCCATCCCGCCGACCTCATCGAGGAAGGCAGCATCGATCATAGCCTGCGGCTGGCGATTGCGGCGGGCCTGCCGCCGCTGACTGCCTTGCAGATGGCGACGCTCAACGCCGCCGAGACCTTCGGCCTGCGGGATCGCGGGGCCATCGGGCCGGGCCGCCGCGCCGATCTGGTGGTCACGCCATCGCTGACCGATTTCCGCGCGGCCAAAGTCTTTGCCGCAGGAAAGCTCGTCGCAGAGGACGGCGTTCCCGTGGGCGAGTGGCCCTTACCCCAGGCGGACGAAAGCCGCGTGCGCGGCAGCATCCACGTGGATGTCGCTGCGCTCTCGTTCCGCATCCCGGCGGAGGGAACGCGCATCCGCGCCATCGGCATCATCCCCGAACAGATTGTGACGGACGAGCGCGTGCTGGACGCTACCATCGTCAACGGGGAAGCGATCTCCGACGTGACGCGCGACTTGATCAAGATGGCGACCATCGAGCGGCACAACCACACCGGCAAGGTCGGCCTGGGCTTCGTGCACGGATTGGGCCTCAAGCGCGGCGCAATCGCCGGAAGCGTGGGCCACGACTGCCACAACGTCACCGTAGCCGGGGTGAGCGATGCCGAGATGCGCGCCGCCGTCGGCGCCGTGAAAGACCTGGGCGGCGGGCTGGTCGCCGTTCTCGATGGCAAAGTCATCGCCAGCGTGCCGCTTCCCATCGGTGGGTTGATGTCCGACCAGCCGGTCGAAGTCGTCCGCGCGCAAATGGACACTTTATTAGAACGTGTTAAAGAACTGGGTTCCCCACTCCACGACCCCTTTATGCACCTCGGCTTCCTGGCCCTGGAGGTCATCCCCAAGCTCAAGCTTACCGATCAAGGGTTGGTGGATGTGGAGAAGTTCGATTTTGTACCGTTATGGGCAGATAGAGCGTGAGAGAGATACCACAAGCGCAAAGGTTACTCGATGAAGGGATTACGCAAGCGCGCAGCGGCGATAAGGACCAGGCGCGTTTGCTTCTGCAACAAGTAGTGTCGGCAGGCGCGACTCGCGCGCAACAGGCCACCGCGCATTTCTGGCTGGCGCAGCTTGCCGATGATGACGCCCAAAAGCGCGATCACCTGGAGATGGTGCTGGTCCTGGAGCCGCAAAACGCCCTGGCGCGCCGGATGCTCGCCGTGATGGATGGCAAACTCAAGCCGGATGCCATAGTCAGCGGCGATACTTTCACACCGGCGCCGCAAAAGCCGCTTCGCGCGCGGCGCTTCGTGTGCCCGCAGTGCGGCGGACGGATGCAGTTTGCGGCACAGGAAGATCGCCTCACGTGCGACTACTGCGGCTATCAGGTGCCGGTCTTGCAGGCGTTGCAGCGCGGCATGAACATCGAAGCGCAGGATTTCGCCGTTGGTATGGTCACCGCCGACGGTCACACGAAGAGCGATATGCCGCGCGTTTTCACCTGCCAGGGCTGCCAGGCCACATTGGTCAGCCACCAGCAGCGCAGCCTGACCTGCCCTTACTGCGGATCGCACCACGTCATTGACAACCAATCGCAACACCTGAGCACGCCGCAGGTCATGATCGTTTTCAATGTGTCGCAGCAGGACGCGCGGCGCGCGTTGCAAGATTGGGTAGAGACGCAAGTGATCGGTCAACGCTATCAGACCAGCCGCGTGCGAGGCGTCTATCTGCCGGCGTGGATGTTTGACATCGTCACCGAGCGCACATGGCGCATTATGCGTGCCGAGTCGGCACCCGCGCCCGGCGCACTCCCTGCTTTACGCCTTTCCGAAGGCCGTGAGGCAGCCTTTCAGGGCACCATCGTGACGCCAGCGACACATCTGCTCCCCTACGCGCTGCATGCCGCGTTTGACGATTTCGACTTGAACGCGCAAATCGCTTACGATGACGCCTGCCTGGCGAACCATCCGGCGGCGCTGCACACCCTTACGCTGGCGGACGCTTCGTTGGTGGCACGCCAACGCGCGTACCGGCAAACCGCACAGCAAGCACCGCAGGTTCAGTCTGCCGACCGCGCCAGTGTCAAAGAGATTGCGCCGCCCATCGTGACGGTGCTATCGTATAAATTGGCGCTCTTGCCCTTCTGGATTGGCAACTACCGCTATAAGGGCAAAGTTTATCTCGCCGTGATTAACGGTCAAAATGGTAAGGTGCGTGGTGAATCCCCGCCCGGCCTGTTGGAGAAGGCACTCGGCACAGTGCTCTAGGCCGCTGTGCTACACGCGGTTTTCAACTGCCGCTAATGCCTGCGCCAGATCGGCGATGATGTCCTCCGCATCCTCGATGCCGAGGGCATAGCGGACAAGCGTGTCCTTCACGCCAGAAGCGGCGCGCTCCGCCGGGTCGAGCGAGACGAAGAGCGCCTGCTGCTGAACGATGCCCTCCACCCCGCCCAACGTCGGGCCAATGTAAGGCAGTTGCAAGCGGTCGACAAAGCGACTCGTGGTCTCCTTGTCGCCCGCCACCTCAAAGCTGACCACGCCGCCAAAACCCGTCATCAACCGCTGCGCCGTTTCGTAGTCGGGATGGCTCGGCAGGCCGGGATAGTAGACGCGCGCGATAGCCGGGTGCTGTTCCAGGAACTGCGCCACGCGCATCCCGTTCTCATTTTGGCGGCGAACGCGCAAGTCCAGCGTCTTCAAGCCGCGCAGCAGCAGGTAAGCGTCGTGCGGGCTGCCGACGCCGCCGAGTATACCGCGCGTGTCCTCGATTTTCGACAGCAACCGGTGCGAACCAATCACAGCACCCGCGAGCACGTCATTGTGTCCACCCAGGTACTTGGTGGCGCTGTGGATCACCAAATCGATGCCGAGCGCCAGCGGCTGCATGTTGACCGGCGTGGCGAAGGTGCTATCGACGGCGGTGATGATCCCGCGCGGCCGGGCAAATTCGGCGATGCGCGCCAGGTCAGCGATGCGCAGGTAGGGATTGGTCGGCGTCTCGGTGAAAATCAGGCGGGTCTTCGGGCGCACGGCGGCAGCCAGAGCAGCCAAATCATCGACCGGCACCAACGTCGTTTCGATGCCCCACCGTGGCAAAAATTTCTCGGCGAACTCGCGCGTGCGGCGGTAACAATCGGCTACCACGATGACATGATCGCCGCCGGAAAGCAGCGCCAGCAGCGTGGTCGTGATCGCGTTCATCCCGCTGGCAAAAAGCACCGCGCGCTCCCCACCCTCCAGCGCCGCCAGCTTGCGCTCCACGACAAGTTGCGTGGGGTTACTGTAGCGCCCGTATTCGTCACGCACAAGAAGGTCGCTGCCGGCCTCGCGCGCTGCCTTGCGCTCGGCTTTGCGTTCCATAAAGGCCAGCACATCCGCCGTATCCTCGAATGTATACGTCGAAGTTTGATAGACCGGGGTGGTCAGCGCGCCAAATGGCTTGCGCTTGTCCTCCCCCGCGTGTACCGCCTGCGTTCCCATAGCTTGTGACATAACGTCTCCTTGATATGAGAAATGAGTGAAGAGTAATGAGTAATGCGTAATGAGTAATGAGTAATGAGAAACGAGTAACAAGAAATGCCTTCTTACTCCTTACTCTTTACTCTTTACTCTTTACTCTTTACTCCTTACCCCACACAACAAAAAAGCCTCCTCAGCAGGCATCCTGGCTGAAGAGGCTTTTGGCAGCATCGTATAATACTGTTCTCATCTTCCAGAACCCTCTGGGGGTCTGCCGGAATTGGCACCATAGGTAGTCGGATAGTCAAGTAGTCAGGTAGTCAGGTAGTCAGGTAGTCAAGTGGTCGGGTAGTCAGGTAGTCAAGTGATCAGGTAGTCAAGGATAATTATCCGACTATGTGACTAAAAGGACTAACCGACTATGCGACTAAGGACTATCCGACTATGTGACTAAAGACTATGCGACTAAGGACTACGCGACTAACCTTGGTTGCCGAGGCTTCACAGGGCCGGTCCCTCCGCCTCTCTGGATAAGAGTTTACTCTTTTAACTTAACGTGCAATTGGGCGCGATTGTAGCATAAGCGGAAAAAGTGTCAACCCCGGAAATTCCTCAGCACAAGCGGCAGATAGATGCGATACTTATCCACGGTGATGACGACTGCATCTACGTCGCTCAATCCGCCCGTATCGGTGACAGTCAACGTGAAGGTCAACACGGTAGGAGTCTGTGGCGCGACGAAGGTGGTGCGGCTGAGTTCAGGCGTGAACGTCACCGTGGGGCCGCCCGTCTGCTGCCAGAAATAGGTCAACGCGCCGTTTTCCGGGTCAGAAGATGCGCTGCCGTCCAACGTGACGTGAGCGCCCGGCGTGACCTTCTGATCTGACCCGGCATTCGCTATTGGCGTTTGATTGATCCTCGAGAACGTCGCCGTCAGCACTGTGTTCGCATAGATCTCGACACGCGTAGGATTCTCAAGCAGCGTTGCGCCGCTCCAGCCATCAAACTGCCAGCCAGCAGCCGGCGTAGCGATAAGTTCGACGACATCGCCAGCGTAATACGCGGCCAGGTCAGGAACGCGCGTCACTGTGCCCTCGCCCACAATGTTGATGGTCAATGTGTAAGTTGGCGGTGGGCTGGACAGCGGATCGCCGTAGATAACGCCACGCCCATTGGTGCTGACGTACACCCGCCCGTAGATGCGCGGATCGCCGGTGATGGCGGCGCCCGTCCAGGCGTATTGATGCTGGTCGTCGTTGATGCGCACCCAGCTCACGCCCATATCGGTGGAGCGGTAGATGCCACGCACGCCGTCTACCTGCCCACTGATATAGATCGCCATATAGTCCGCCCCGGGCGCGGACGCGCCGAAACCGACCACGTCGGCCTTTTCCACGTTCGTCAGCCTGGTGAAGCTGTCGCCGCCGTCCGTGGAATGCCACAAGCCGTAAACGGTGTCGTCGTTGCCGCCCGCCAGCCAGATGTCACCCTCGATGCCGGGGACAGCCTTGAACCTGGCCGAAGCCGTGACCGGCCATCCGGCGCTGATCGTCGTGGTGAAGGTCGCGCCGCGGTCCTTGCTCCGGTAGAAATTACCGCCCGCGTAAGCGTAGAAGGTATCTGGATCGACGCGGTCGGATTCAACCGTCGCGCCCGCCGGCACACCAACGCTCGGCAGCCAGGTATTGCCGTTGTTGAGCGAGTAGACCACCGTGACCCCAGGCGACCAAACAATCGCACTGCCATCCGCTGCCACGGCGACATTGCCGCCCCGGTTCACGCCTGCCGGTTCAGCAGTCGCCGTCCAGGTGAGGCCACCATCATCCGAATAGCTGAAATTGACGATGTTATCGCCGTCGCCCACACGCACGATGAACTCCGGGTCCAGTTCAGCATAGTCCAGCCCGGTGCCGGAGGCAAAGACAGGATTCGTGATCATGCCGGCAGGGACAATCCCCAGGTCATCGTGACGGAAGCCGCCGATGTCGGCCAACGCGCTGAGCAGGTGTGCGCCGGTCGGCGGGCTGATCAAGTCGTGCACGGCGGTTTCTTCGAGGCCCTGCGCCTTGACGGTGATCGTCACGGGCCTGTTCTCGTCCCAATCGGTGAGGTTGTCGCTGCCGTAGATCGTGGCCCCGGTCACGTACAGCATCCGGTCGGGGTTGAAGGGGTCGATTTCCAGATCGCCGATCATCCAGCCCAGTTTGGGCGACAGTTCCGGGTAATTAGCGTCTACGGCGCGGCCCCAATTCAGCCAGGGCGCGCCCGAAATGTCCTGAACGTAGTGGTTGGTGCGCGGCGGGGGCCAGCCGACCCATTGAATCTCCCAAATCCACTTCCAGGTGGCGCCACCGTCGGTACTGCGGAAGATGATGTCGTCGGGCCACCAGGATTCCTGAGTGGAGACCATCACCACGTCCGGGTCAGACGCATCCACGGTCAGGCCGCCATAGCCATAAGGTTCTCCTCCCCCGGGCGGCGGTGGGGTGATGTTAGTCCAGACTCCGGTATGTGTGTTGTATTTCCAGACTGCGCCCGCATCGCCGCCATAAGGTCCACAATTGTCGCTGTAGGTAATGTAGAGCACGCCGTTGGAAGCCAAAACGCCGTGGTAGGGCAGATAGCCCTGTTCTGGCTGGCCGGGAACCGGTGCCCAGGTTTGGCCGGCGTCGGTGCTGCGGTATATCGTGGTTCCGGTCATCGCCACGCCCACATAGATATCCGGCGTGGGCATGGTGGCGGTGCCGCTCTCACCATCGAAGACGACCCATACCACGCCGATCAGGTCGCCTTCGTAGTCGCCTGTGCCCGGCGCGTAGTTCCCCACCGCGGTGAAGCTGTCCACCTTGGCCCAGGTCTCGCCATAGTCCGTGCTGCGCCACAGGCCGTTGCCGCTGCGTGTGCCCAGGTAGAGGATGTTGTTGCTGTTGGGATCGATTGCCAGGCGCTCGCCCATCGCGCGACCGGGCATATTGCCGCCGCCCTTGAACGGCAATTCGGTGATCTCCCAGGTGACACCGCGGTCGGTGGAACGCAAAATCGCGGCGTTGTTGGGATCCCAACTGTTGGTATACATGCCGACAAAAGCATACACCCGATCCGGGTCTACCGGGTCTGTTGCCAGACTATCCACGCCGGTCCAGCCCCACTGATCCCACCCCACCCAGTCCAGCAGGGGAATCCACCGGTTGGTCGTCGTATCCAGCCGGTAGGCCCCGCCAATGTCGGTCCGGGCGTAGACCAGGCCTGGCTCAGTGGTGTTGAAAATGATGCCCGGCACAAAGCCGCCGCCGACCACCTCCACGTTCTTCCAGGAATAGGGCTCTGACGGCGCGACGAGCGACTGAGCCTGTACGCTGACATGGCGCATTGAAGTCCACCAAACCCCCATCGACGCAAACACAGTCCCAAAAACCAACGCAATTTTGAGCAACGTGTCCCTCTTCATATTCCGACCTCCTTTTCAAGATGGGAAACAAACCATGTGAGCCGCGCCCTCCAAACACAAGCCCATATAAAAATGATATAAGGAAATACATCCCCCGTCAAGCGTTCTTTGTAATCTTGACAAATAGCTTCATCGTCCATACAATAAAATAGCTTCTCTTCTTCGTATCCAACGAACAAGACCATGGACAGCCATTTTCACCTTCAACAAACAGTCGATGCATATCAACCTGACGCCGAAGCGTCCACGACGAACTCAAGCCTTTTCGAGGAGGTTACCGGATGATCCAAACCATTGTCAAAAGCGGTGAATATTACGACTCCATCACCCTGTTGCAAGTGGCGCAGGGACTCTCAAAGCTGGCCGGCGTGGAAGATGCCGCAGTGGTGATGGGTACACCCGCCAACAAAGACATCCTGAAGGATGCCGGGATGCTCACAGCAGAAGCCAACGCTGCCCTTGCCGACGATCTCATCATCGCGGTGAAAGTTGCGGCAAAGGCAAAGGTCGATGTAGCGGCGCGGGTCGATGAGCTGCTCAAAGCGTCCCGCGCGCCGAAAGCCGAAAGCGGCGCAGCGCCCAAGACGGTGTCCGCCGCCGCACAACAGCTCGCCGGCGCCAATATCGCCCTGGTGTCTGTGGCGGGGCGATATGCAGCGGGCGTCGCCCGTGACGCGCTTAATCAAGGGCTGCACGTCTTCCTCTTCAGCGATAACGTCAGTGTGGAAGACGAAATCGCCCTCAAGACGCTGGGACGCGAGAAAGGGTTGCTGGTGATGGGGCCAGACGCCGGGACCGCCATCCTCAACGGCGTGGCGCTCGGCTTCGCCAACGCCGTCATCCCCGGACCGGTGGGCGTCGTTGCCGCAGCCGGCACCGGACTGCAAGCCGTCACCAGCTATCTCACGCGGATGGGGGTAGGCATCACCCAGGGCATCGGCACAGGCGGGCGTGACCTTTCCGAGGCTGTCGGCGGGATTACAATGCTTGAAGGGCTTAAGGCGCTCCAGGCTGACCCCACCACCGAAGTGCTGCTCCTGGTTTCCAAACCGCCCGCCGCCGCCGTTGCCGAGAAAGTGCTCAAGCACCTGCAAGCCAGCAACAAGCCTGCCGTTGTATGCTTTCTGGGCAGCAAGTCAAAAGCCATCCGTGAGGCCGGCGGCATCCCCGCCGCGACGCTCGAAGAGGCCGCGCATCTTGCCGCCGCCCTCGCTCGCGGCGAGTCGCCGGAAGCGGCGTTGCGACGCTTGCACGCGCAACACCAGGCGCTGAAAAAGCTGGCGAAAAAGCTCGTCGGGCACTTACAGATGCAACAGAATGACTTCCGGGGCCTGTTCAGTGGCGGCACGTTCTGCTACGAAAGCCAACTCATCCTGAACGCGATGTTGAGCAAGGGGGCGGTCAACTCGAACGTGCCGGTGAAGAAGAAACACAAGCTGGCGGACGCGCACAAAAGCATAGGCCACACCGCCATTGACCTGGGCGAAGACGAGTTCACCGTGGGGCGGTTGCACCCGATGCTCGATCCGACGCTGCGCAATCGGCGCATCCTTCACGAAGTCCGCGACCCAGAAACCGCCATCCTCTTCCTGGACATCGTGCTCGGGTACGGCGCCCATCCCGACCCGGCCGGCGCTGCCGTCGAGGCGATCCGCGAAGCGCAGGCGCGGCTTGCGGAGGAACGGCGCGAAGTGCTGTTCATCGCGTCGGTGTGCGGCACAGATGGCGATCCACAGAACGCCAGCGCGCAAGAGGCTAAACTTCGTGAGGCCGGCGTCATTGTGCTCGAATCTAATGCAGCCGCCACGCGACTGGCGGGGTATATTTTGAGCTAAAGGGGGCGCTATGTCCGCAGATATATCACCGGTAGAAACCGCCACAGGCATCGGCCTTGCGCCACGGCATCTCGACGCCATTCAAAAAATCGTCGCGCAAATCTTCAGCGATACGGAGTGCATCGTCTACCTTTTCGGCTCGCGCGTCAGAGGGACACACGTGCCAGCCTCAGATGTGGACATCGCCGTCACGTCGCCCAAAGATGTTAGCGGTAAACTCGGCGCCTTGCGCGATGCGCTAGAGTTTTCAACGATTCCTTTCTTTGTTGATGTGGTGGACCTTAGCCAAACGGCAAAAACATTTGCCGAAAACGTGCAAAATGAAGGTGTGATAATATGGAAAAATTGATATTAGCCACACAGTCAGCGCAGCGAGCATTGCACACGCTAGAGGAAATCCTGCACTTGCCGGTAGACACAATTGTGCGCGACGCATCTATTCAGCGATTCGAGTATACATTTGAATCCGTCTGGAAACTGCTCAAAGTTTACCTGCAATCGCAAGAAGGTATTGTCTGCCCTTCTCCCAAAAGTTGCTTTCGACATGCCTTGCGCACCGGGTTGCTTTCCCTCGAAGACACCGAGACTTGCCTGACGATGACAGATGATCGCAATCTGACTTTCCACACCTACATCGAAGCGATTGCTCAAGCGATCTACCAAAAGCTCCCCACTTATTACCAGGTGATGCGAGGACTGTTCGAGAAAATTCAACATCCCTACGATTTTACAACACCACAATCGGATTGAGGAGAAAACCATGGCAATTCAAGACCTGTTCGGTCAACCATTGAAAGCTGTGAATGTTGGATTAGAGAGTTTCGCCGAGAGCCTGCGCGCTCAAGGCGTCAACGTCGTTCACGTAGATTGGCGTCCGCCGCTGGAAGGCTATGTCCCGCTCACCCACACGGCGGATGGCATCGACATCGACGCGGCGAACGCCGAAGCCGTAGCGCGCATCCGCAGCGGACGGCCCTTGCTCGTGGGGATGGGCATCGCCCGCGATGTGATTCCCGGTCTGGGAGAACGGATGATCCTGCACGCCGGGCCGCCCATCTCATGGGAGCGGATGTGCGGGCCACAGCGCGGCGCGGTGATGGGCGCGGCAGTCTATGAAGGTTGGGCCTCTTCTTATGAAGAAGCGGCAGCGATGGCAGCGGCGGGCGAGTTCGCCTTCGCGCCGTGCCACCACTTCCACGCCGTCGGGCCGATGGCGGGGATCGTCTCGCCCTCCATGCCGGTCTTCATCGTGCAGAACGAAACGTTCGGCAACCTCGCCTACAGCACGCAGAACGAGGGTCTGGGCCGCGTGCTGCGCTACGGCGCGTATGGCGACGATGTGCTGGCGCGCCTCAAGTGGATGGAGACGACGCTCTATCCGGCGCTCAAAGCCGTTCTCAAGGCCACCGGTCCGATTGACCTGCGCAGCCTCCTCGCCCAGGCGCTCCACATGGGTGACGAGGGCCATAACCGCAACCGCGCCGGAACGTCGCTGTTCATCCGCCAGATCGCGCCCGCGTTGATCGAGACCGCCACCAAAAAAGTCGCCGTCGAAGTGCTCAAGTTCATCGACAGCAACGACCACTTCTTTCTCAACCTCTCGATGGCAGCAATGAAGGCCATGCTGGAACCGGCAGAGGGGATCGCGGGCAGCACGATTGTCACGACGATGGCGCGCAACGGGACGGAGTTCGGCATCCGTGTGGCGGGGCTGCCGGGCGAGTGGTTCACCGCGCCGGCGCCCATCGTGCAGGGGCTGTGGCTGCCCGGCTTCTCCGAGAAAGACGCTAACCCCGACATCGGCGATTCGGCGATTACCGAGACAGGCGGCGTGGGCGGCTTTGCGATGGCGGCGGCCCCGGCGATTGTACGCTTCGTCGGTGGGACATCGGCGCTGGCGTTGCAGGTGACGCAGGAGATGTACCAGATCACAGCGGGCGAGCACGAGTTCTTCACCGTGCCCGCGCTTAACTTCCGGGGAACGCCACTCGGCATTGACGTGCGCAAAGTGATGGCGACGGGCATTCTGCCGTTCATCAACACCGGCATCGCGCACAAGGAGCCGGGCGTGGGCATGGTGGGCGCGGGCTTGGTGCGCGCGCCGAGACAATGTTTTGAGGCGGCGTTCAAGCGAATAAGCAAATGAGCGAATAGCGAATTACGAGTTACGAATTACGAGTTACGAATTAAGAAAGAGAGGGTGAACCGATGAGAAATAAATGGGGGTCTGTGATCATTGCGCTGGTTGTGGGAATGTTGAGTTTCGGTCTTGGATGTGGTTCAGTGCATCCGACCGGCGCCGACATTGCTCTCGCCCATTATGCAACACATCTCGATAACCTCACCGCCGACAATCCTGCTCCGCCAACAACGCCGGTCAAGCTCATCTTCATCCACCATTCGACGGGGGGAAACTGGCTGGCCGATCCCAACGAAGAGCAAGCCTACGGCGGCCTGGGACGCGCGTTGATGGAGAACAACTACTTCGTCAGTGCGACCAACTATGGCTGGGGACCGGATCAGATTGGCAGCAACACCGACATCGGCCATTGGTGGGACTGGTTTCGCGGGGAAAACGCCGAAACGTATATGACCGCGCTCTACAACGAGAGCGGGCAGAACTTCTGCAATCCCACGGCCGATCCGCCCTACGAATGTTTCGGCGAATGGCCGCGTCTAGCGACCGACCCCGGCGGCCCCAACGAGATTGTGATGTTCAAAGGTTGCTTCCCCAATGCCCACATGGGCGGGAATCCCACAGATCCGCCCAACACAGGCGACAACCCGCTGCGCGGACAAAGCGCGTGGTTGTGGGATGATGAACAGGGCAAGTCTGTGCCCAACCCGTATCACACGGTTTCCAACGCCAAAGGGATTTACAATGATTTGCTGGTCTACTTCGCAGCGCATCAGGAAAAGCTGTTTGTGGTCATCACCGGACCGCCGCTATTGACCGATGATATGGGACATCCTACCGATGCCGCGCACGCGGCCAACTATCGCGCCTTCAATGACTGGTTGGTAGATGACTGGTTAGATACGTACCCCCACAATAACGTGGCGGTTTTCGACTACTACAACGTATTGACCAGCAATGGCGGCGATCCCAACACGAATGACGCGGGGCAAGAAGGCGGCAATCACCACCGCTGGTGGAACGGGGCGGTACAGCACGTCTCGCCGGTGGACAACGACCTGGCTGCTTACGCGGTCTCAATGGACAGCCACCCCACCACCGCTGGACATCAGAAAGCCACCGCGGAGTTTGTGCAGGTGCTCAACGTCTTCTACAATCGCTGGAAAGCCGGTGGGACGCCATGCACAGGGTTGACGGACGTAGGCATCGCCGGGCCGACGAGCGGCTATACCGGGACGCAGTACACGTTCACCGCCGTCATCACGCCCGCCAACGCGAGTGCGCCGATCACCTACACGTGGACGCCCGCGCCGGCTTCCGGGCAGGGCGATGCGACGGCGCGCTACACATGGCCGATGACCGGCACGAAGACGATCACGCTGGCGGCCCAGAACTGCGGTGGGAGTGACACGGCTACACACCACATTGCCATTGTGCCGCGTCCCGTTATGTCGCACTTTGTCTATGTGCCGCTGGTGTTACGCAATGCCGGAACAACGCCGCCGGCCGGCGCGCTCGTCCAACCCGGCGATCTGACCTACCTGGGCGCGTTCCGCCTGCCCGGCGGCGACGATCCGCCGCAAACCTTCGCCTACGGCGGCAACGCGATGACGTTCAACCCCGATCACAACACGCTCTTCATCACCGGGCACGACCGCCAGACTGGCGACCTGCCGGACGGCGATCAAATTGCCGAGGTGAGCATCCCCACCCCGGTCAATTCAAGGAATGTGGAAGATTTGCCCGTTGCCACCTTTGTCCAAGAATTCCACAATCCCACCGCCGGGTATTTCACCGCTATGGAGGAAATCCCCAAAGTGGGACTGCAATATCTCAATCACGCTGCCACCGGCCCACTGCTGCACATCGCCTGGGGGCAACACCTGCAACCCGACGACGAACCTTCGCACGGCTGGTTCAACGCGACGCTGAACAATCCGCAATTCAAGGGCGTCTGGTTCATCGGCAATCAAAACCTGTACAGCGTCAACGGCTATATGTTCGACATCCCCACAGCCTGGGCGGATACCCACGCGCAGGGCCGTTATCTGGCGACCGGGCGGATGCGCGACGGTGGGCAAGGCGGGATGGGGCCGGCGTTGTTCGCGTATCGCCCCTGGCTGGCAGACGGGTCTGCGCCACTTTCGGGAACGCATCTGGCGGAGACGACATTGCTCTTGTACGAAAACACCTACAACACAGAGAACATTGAGCGCGCGTTGAACGGCTACCAGCATCCCGATGAATGGGAAGGCGGCGCGTGGCTCACGACGCCATCCGGCAAAGCGGCGGTGCTGTTTGCGGGGACCAAGAGCAACGGGACTAAATACTGGTACGGCTACATCAACCCCGCCGGGCCAACTTTCCCCTGCGTGGATGCCCACGTCACCGACTTTCCCACCTGCCGCCTGGCCGACGGCTCCCTTTGCCCGCCGGGGGATATGACCGGCTGCTGCGACGAGGGGGCCGGGACGTGCGTTTCGCTGCGCGGGTGGTGGTCAACGCGCTTTGATGCCCAATTCATCCTCTACGATCCGGCCGATTTTGCCGCCGTGGCTGCCGGGGAGCTCGAAGCGTGGCAACCGCAGCCTTACGCCGTCGTGGACATTGACGAGCGGCTGTACCTCGCGCCGCCCGAATGGGACGAGGTCAATCTGGGTTGGGGCGACCAGCGCCGCAGCCGCATTGGCGACGCGACCTTCGACCGCGCCAATGGGCGGCTGTATGTGCTCGAACTTTTCGCCGATGGCGGCAAGCCCGTCGTCCACGTGTGGGGGGTGCAATGATAACAGACCTGTCAGGTTTCAGAAAACCTGACAGGTCTGAGAGAGCGGTAACGAAGGGAGGATTTGTAAATGAAACGCATCGCTTGTGTTCTCTGTCTGTTAGCCGTGCTCTTTACCCTTGCCGGGACGGTCGCCGCCTCTTCCGCCCTCCCACTCTCCGCCGCCCCGCCGACCGCGCCCGTCAAGCTCATCTTCATCCACCACTCCACCGGTGGGAATTGGCTGGCCGACCCCAACGATGACCAGCCCTACGGCGGTCTGGGCCGCGCGTTGATGCAGAACAACTACTTCGTCAGCGCGACGAACTACGGCTGGGGGCCGGACGGCATCGGCGACCGGACCGACATCCCCAACTGGCCGGAATGGTTCGTTGGCCCCAACCGTGATGTCTACCTGGACGCCCTCTACAACGAGAATGGGCAAAACGTTGGCGACTTCGGCGACTGGTCGCGCATGGCCTCCGATCCCGGCGGCGAGAACGTCATCGTCATGTTCAAATCGTGCTTTCCCAACTCCAACCTGGAAGGCCAGCCCGACGACCCACCGCTGTCCGAACCCAACGACTGGGAGTACAGTGTGGCAAACGCGAAGGCCGTCTACAACGCGCTGCTGACCTACTTCGAGACACGGCAGGACAAGCTTTTCGTCGTCATCACCGCGCCACCGCTGATGCGCAGCGAGACCACACGGCAGAATGCCGCCAATGCCCGTGCCTTCAACAACTGGCTGGTCAACGAGTGGCTGGCGGACTACCCCTACGCCAACGTCGCCGTTTTCGATTATTACAACGTGCTCACCGATCCGGCCAATCATCACCGTTGGAACGGCAGCGCCATCGAGCACATCCAGGCCAAAGACACAGACTTCTCGGCCTACCCCAGCGGCGACAGCCATCCTTCGACGGAAGGCCACACGAAAGCCACTGCCGAGTTCGTGCCGCTGCTCAACGTGTTCTACAACCGCTGGCAAGCCGCGGGCGTCGTCGCCCCACCGCCCGCCGAACCGACCACGGCCCCGCCGGAAGAAGCAACCGAAACACCGCCGGAAGAAGCAACCGCAGCGCCGCCGGAAGCCGAGACCGCTCCCCCGGTGACGGTCACAGGCCCCATCATCGATGACTTTGAAGGTGATTTTCAATGGTATGCCGACATAGGCGAAGGCGCGACCCTGGAATGTCGCGTCGATGGCGACGCACACAGCGGCGCGGCAGCCCTGCAAATGGCCTACACCATCCCCGCCGACAGTTGGGGTGGCTGTGGGCGATATTACAATCATCCCCAGGACTGGAGCGACGGAACCGGGCTTTCGCTCTGGCTGCGCACCGACACCCCAGGCCAGTGGGTCACGTTGGTCATCTTTTCCGGCGATCCGGAAGCTGCCACACCTTTCGAATTCGGGTTCGAGGTAACGCCAGATTGGAACTCCATTTTCATCCCCTGGAACGAATTCGGGCGCGCCTCGTGGGCAGATGAAGGCGGACTGACAGAACTCGACCCGGCGCATGTCAATAGCATCGCCCTCAGCCTTGGCGAGAGTCAGGGGACCCTGTGGGCAGACGACATCGTCCGCTTCTCCGGTGAGACGCCACCATCCGAACCCGCCGCGCCAGAACAGCCCACCGTAGCGCCCGTTGTCGAAGAACAACCGCCCACGCCGCCCGCCGAACCTACCGAAGAACCATCCGGGCGCAGGGGACTGTGCGCCTCGGCCCCACTCGCCCTGGTGCTGCTCGCGGTCGGCTTCGTGCGCGAACGGGCTTTGCGGAAATCGAAGTGAAGCGATACCCAAGTTGTCTCCTGATTGTCGCACTGCTCGGCGCGATACTCGCGTGCAATGTCCCGGAGTCGGAAATGCCCATCGCCATCACCGAGACGCCCAAACCGGCGAACCCGCCCGCTTCCCCTACCCCTTGGGCTGCACCGCCGTCGGGTGATCTGGTCACACCGGACGATTTCACCTACCGGGGTGCGTTCCGCCTGCCCGGCGGCGACGACCCGCCGCGCACCTTCGCCTACGGCGGCAACGCGATGACGTTCAACCCGGACAACGGTACGCTGTTTGTGATGGGCCATGACCGCATGCCCTACGGAGACCTGCCGGATGGCAATCAAGTCGCCGAAATCAGCATCCCTGAGCCGGTCAACTCGCGCGCGCTGGACGATCTGCCCTACGCGGAGTTCCGCCAGGATTTCCACAACGTCACCGCCGGATACTTCACAGAACTGGAAGAAATCCCCAAAGTGGGGCTGCAATACCTC
>JAIOAS010000104.1 GCA_019873725.1 Chloroflexota bacterium
GTTGGGCAGGCCATAGACGACCATCTTGTTGAGCGGCTGTTCGCGCTCCGATTTGTACGAAACGACGACGCCGTTCTTGATGTCCAGGTCGGCGGGGTCTTCGCCCCAATATTGCGCCACGATGTCCAGGATTTTGCCGCGTGCATCCTCTGCTGCCGCCTTGACCGCGTTTCCCATCGACCAGGTGAGGCGGCTGGCGACG
Organism: Chloroflexota bacterium; assembly: GCA_019873725.1. Lineage (GTDB taxonomy): Bacteria > Chloroflexota > Anaerolineae > B4-G1 > SLSP01 > DSWT01. Next base: position 203 of record JAIOAS010000104.1, read on the forward strand.
GTCTGCCACTCGTAGGGGCTGTACTTCGTGTCCACCGGATTCGCGGAGACACGCACCCACTCGTAGGGCACGCCGAGCGCTTCCGCCGCCATCTGCGCCATCACGGTGAACGCGCCCTGTCCGATTTCCTGCCCGCCAACGTAGACGTTGACCGTCGCATCCTCGTTGAAGCGCACGATGGCGGAACTGCCGGGGTTGGGCGGCATGGCCGGGGCTTTCCACATGATCGCCAGACCCTTGCCGCGTACCTTTGTCCCAGACCTGACAGGTTTTTTGAACCCTGTCAGGTCTCGTTTCTCCCAACCAATCGCCTGCGTCACCTTATCAATGCAGGCGACTAGGTCGATTTGTGGCATTGTCATGCCGGTCAAAATTGTGTCCCCGGTGCGGACGCAGTTGCGCCGTTTGAACTCCGCTGCGTCCATGCCGATTTTCTCGGCCAGTCTGTCCATCATCTGCTCCAATCCCCAGTGGATTTCGGGCATGCCGAAGCCGCGCATGGCGCTGCCGATGGGGTGGTTGGTGTAGACGCAATAAGAATCGCCCTTGACGTGTGGCACATCGTAGGGGCCGGTGCAGGAATAGCCCGCCGCGCGCACGATATTGACGCCGTAATCGTTGTATGCGCCGCCGCCGAAGTAGTAGGCGACCTCCATCGCCAGCAGGTTGCCCCCGGCGTCGCAGCCAATCTTGTATTTGCCGACGAGGCTCTGGCGGACGTTGGTGGCGATGAACTCCTCCTCGCGCGTCATCCGCACCTTGACCGGGTGGCCTTTGACCGCTTTTGCCATCAGCACGACGTTGGCTTCAATTGAGATGCCGGCCTTGCCGCCGAAACCGCCGCCGATGTAGGGTGAGATCACGCGGATGTTGCCATGCGGCACGCCGATACTGTTCGACAGCAAGTCGCGCTGCGCGAACGGCGATTGTGACGCCGCCCACAGTGTCACCTGCCCGTCCAGGTCCCAGCGCGCCACGGCGACGTGTGTTTCGATGGGCGCGTGCTGGATTTGCGGCAGTGTGTATGTGTCTTCGACAATCGCCGCGCACTGTGCCCACACCGCATCGCTGACGCCGGCATCAGAGACGTCGCCCTTGCGGAGTTTGAAATGTTCGGAGATATTCGTCCCCGGCTTGGGGAAGATGAAATTGACGACCTCGTACTTACCCAGATCGGGGTGGATGAGCGGCGCGCCGGGCTGCGCTCCCTTGTAAGGATCGAAAACCGGCTCTAGCAGCTCATATTCGACCTCCACCAGTTTGGCGGCAGCTTCTGCAATCTCCTCGCTCACTGCGACGACGCCCGCCACCGATTCGCCCACGTACCGCACGCGGTCATAGGCAAAGATGAAGCGGTCTTTGAGGTACAACCCCAGGCGGGTGGGGTTATCCTGGCCTGTCACCACGGCTTTGACGCCGGGAAGGGCCAATGCTTTGCTGGTATCAATCTTTTTGATCATCGCGTGGGCCACCGGGCTGTGGACGATTTTGCCGTAGAGTAGCCCTGGCCCGAAGGCCATATCATCGACGTACTTCGCCGCCCCGGTCACTTTCTCGAAGGCATCTACACGCGGGACGCTTTTGCCGACGGGATTCGAGGTTTGTTGGATCATACACTCCTCCTTGCGAAAACAGGGAATTGGAAATGGGTAATGAGTAATGAGTAATGAGTAATGAGTAATGGGTAAATTGTACTCTTTACTCATTTCTCTTTACTCAATCAAGCCCAATGTACATGCAATTTCTAGCGCCGGCGGCAGCGGGTCTTGCCAGAGCCATTCGATGTTGAGCCAGAAGTCGGGCAAGACGGCTGAGGTGTATGTGCCTTCGCGCCCTTCCATCGCCAGGCGATACCGTCGCCCGTCAAGGTGATAGAACTCCGCCCACTCCGTCTCGTAATCGATCAGCCAATACTCCGGCACGCCGCCGCGCGCGTACTCGTAGAATTTTTCGCCCCGGTCTCGAGCCGCGCTTTCCGGCGAAATGATCTCGACCGCCAAATCTGCCGGGCCGTTCAGGTGCGTTTTCTGGATACGGCTCACGTGTTCGGCAGCCACGTACAACAAATCAGGTTCACGACCACTGGTTGGCAATTTCATTTGAAAGGGAGCAGTATAAATCACTCCTGATTTTTTAGCTTCGGCGAAAAGATGCAATACCGTTCCCAAGAAAACCGCGATCCGTTGATGTCTGCTGCTGGCCGGACAATACATGATCACTTCTCCTTTTTCTGCGCCAGGCTTGGCTACCCATTCCGCCAGGGTATCTTCATCCGCCCACTCGATGAATTCTTCGTAGGTCATTTTGAGCGGCGCAGGAGGCGACAATTCTGCGAGGAAGCGTTTCAGAACGTCTGTCAACTCCATCCATAAAGCTGGCGAAACATTTGTCCAATATGTCGGCGCAACTTCTCGTACCCTGGCATCTTCCGGTTGCTTCATGTTGGGTCTCCTTGCCTTGCCACATCCTGAATTGCCTCGACGATGCGGGTATAACCGGTGCAGCGACACAGGTTGCCGACGAGGGCGTGGCGGATTTCGTCTGCGGTGGGATGCGGGTTGTGATCGAGCAGGGCTTTGGCCGACATCAGCATGCCCGGTGTGCAGAAGCCGCACTGGACGGCGTTGTGTTCGATGAAGGCGGTTTGCAGGGGATGCAGGTTGCCATCCTTGCTTAAGCCTTCGACGGTCTCAATCGTCGCGCCGTCCGCTTCGACCGCGAGCACCTGGCACGAGTTGACCGCCACGCCGTTCATGATGACCGTGCACGCGCCGCACTCGCCATTCTCGCAGCCGACTTTGGGGCTGGTGATGCCGAGTTGCTCGCGCAAGACCTTGAGCAGTGTATGATGGGATTGGACGGCGACGGTATAGAGATCGCCATTGATGGTTAAAGTAATTTCATGGTGCATGTTGGCCTCCTTTACGGATGGAGTTGCTGCACAACGGCGCGAATGGCCCGCCGCGTGATGTTCACCACCATCATCTGCCGGTATGCGGCGCTGGCGCGGACGTCATCAATGGGACAACAACAGCCGTAGGCCGCCGCCGCAGCCTCGTCAATGTGCGCGGCATCGTGACCGGCGTTCAGGATCACCTCGGCCTGCGGAGAGCGAATCGGCGTGGGAGCCACTGCGCCGAGCGCCACGCGCCAGCGGTGTCCGCTAGCGTGGGGATAGGCCATCACCGCCACACCGACGATCGCCAGATCGCCCGCCTTGCGGCGGCTGAGCTTTTCGTAGACGCCGACACTGCCAACCGGCGGTTTGGGGATGAGGATCCCCACAATCAACTCGCCTTTCTTCAGCACATTGCGCTTGGGGCCGGCGAAGAATTTTTCGACTGGAATCGAGCGGTCGCCTTCCGGTCCCTTGACCAGCACGGACGCCTCCAACACCAGCAGTGCGGGTGCGGAATCGGCGGCGGGCGAAGCCGTGCCCAGGTTGCCGCCGAGCGTCGCGCGGTTGCGCACCTGCTCATTGCCCATCGCGGCGGCGGCCTGCGCCAGCACATCCCAGTGCGAGCGCACCAACGCCGAATGTGCAATCTCGTTCATCCGCACTGCCGCGCCGACGTAGAGACACTCGCCGGGCGCGCAGCCACAGCACGGCTCCAACCCCTCGACCTTGAGGTCGCGCAGGCCGGGCAACCCTTTGATGTCTACGACGCCGTCCGGTTTCCACGCGCCGTCGCGGGTGTGGGGGATCAGATCGGTCGCCCCGGCCAACGGATACATCATCTTGCCAGGTAAAGTCAATAGCTTGAACGCCTCATCGAAATCCTTCGGTTTGTAATACTCGAATGGTTGCATAGCAAACTCCTTTTTCAGCCACAGAGTTCACAGAGAGCACAGAGTTTTTTCTCCCCCTTTGTGAACTCTGTGTCCTCTGCGGCACAAAACTACGCGATAATTCGTTTTACGCCGTCTACCAGACGTTGGACGCTGAAGTTGATCAGCAGCCCGCGTTCCAGTTTGGCGGCATGGAGGTAAGAAAGTACTTGCGCTGTAATCAAGTCCAGATTAGGATGCGTAACCGCTTTGAGTTCGACGACTACTTCGTTTTCGACAAGCAAATCTAGCCGCTGTCCCTTGATAGTGTGGCCTTTGTAGATCACATCAACTGCGACCTGGCGCGCATATTGGATACCGCGCAAGTCAAATTCGACACACAGCGCCTCTTCGTAAATGGATTCCAGCAATCCAGGCCCTAAGTGCCGGTGTACCTCAATCGCCGCACCGATAACCTTTTCTGTTACCGGGTCTGCCATAACTCTCCTTTTGCCACAGAGTTCACAGAGAACACAGAGGCTTCCTCTCTGTGAACTCTGTGGCCGAAAACTTACTCGATGTTATTGCGTTCTTTGACGCCGAAGCGAGAGGGCGGGAGCAGGATGAAGAGCGTGTTGATCAAGATGCCGACGATGGCGGCGAAGACAATGGCGGGGATACCATCCGGGAACAACACCGGGATTTTGAACGGGAACAGCCCGTTTTCCAGCCCCAGGTTGCCACCGATGCCCAATACCAGAATAACAGCACCGATTGCCAGGTTCTTGGGATCGAAGAGATTGACCTTCTCGCTTTGCAGCAGTGCGATACCTTGCTTGCCGATCACACCGAACAGGTAGATTGCTAACCCGCCGGTCACGGCCGTAGGTATGGTATTGATTAACGCGGCCAGCTTGCCGATGAAGCCCAGGGCCATCGCAATGCCGCCGGCTGCCATTAACACGGCGACCGAGTAGTTGCGTGTGATCGCCATCAGTGAGTTGTTCTCGCCGTAGTTTGTGCCCGCGCAACCGCCCAACAAACCGTTCAGTGCATCGTTGCAGCCATCCGCGACCAGGTTCAGGCCGATGAGCTTCTTGATCTCCAACGGCTTGCGCTTGAGGTCTTTGGCAAGCTGATCAATGTACAGGCTCATCTGATACAGGTGAGCGGTGGATTCGGGGATGGTCGCAATCGCAATCAGCGCCACACTGATGGCCATGCCCCACGCGCGTCCATCACCAAAGGCCGGCAGCGTGAAGTTGGGGATGCGTACCCAGGCTGCCGACGCCACGGGGCTGAAATCCACAATGCCGAAAATAAGGGAAATGATATAGCCGGCAATTGCTCCCAATAGAATTGGCAACATCCCGATCAGCCCTTTGCCCTGCAGGTAGACGGAAAAAGCGATCGTTAAGATCAAGGTGATGAAGGCCACGGCCCAATTGGCAGAAGCCATGTTAAGCGCCGCCCCGGCCAGAGCAATACCGATAACGACGGCGACATTGCCGGTAATGATGGGGGGCAGAACCTTATCCAACCGCTCTTTGCCAATGCGCTGAATCAGCAACCCGATCAGGATATTGAAGAGGCCGGTACACAGGATGCCCACCTGTGCCAATCGCACGCCGTCGGGACAGTAAACAGCCGTGCTGTTGAAACAATCCGGCACATACTTTGACATCACCGTGATGACGACGGTGATGTAGCTGAACGACGATCCGTAGTATAGGGGGATTTTGCGCTTGGCGACCAGCAGCGCAATGATCGTGCCCAGGCCAGAGGCGAACAACGTCACGCCCACATCGAACTTGGTGAGGATGGCAACCAGCACCGTCGCCGGGAACATCGTCAGCACTTGCTGGAATCCCAGGCTCAACATCGCGCCCCACGATGGGACATCTTCAGGCATGTAACCAACGATGGGGGCATTCTCAGGTTTTTTAGCCATGTGACTTACTCCTTTCGTTAACTGGATATTGAATTGATGAAGTGATAAATGTTTGGGTATCAGTCATTATGCAGAGCGTTTGACAATACGTTTTTCCTCCTTTGGTTGAATTTTACACGCGCTTGTACAGCGCCTGTAATCCTACTGCTCCTGCGGCACCCGCCGCGCCGGCTCGAAGCGACTGCGCGCCAGCGTCAGCACGTCACCGTAGGCCGCCAGATTGCGATCCTCCAGGTGATCGAAGATCATCGGAGTGACGGAGCCATAGCTGATGCGCTTGAGCGGTTCCGGGTCCAGTTCTGCCGCGATGATGTCTTCCGTTCCCCGGCCCAATGCCAACGTCTGCGCGATGGGGCTGACGATCATACTGTGGCCGAAGTAATAGTTCCCTCCGGCGTCTGGGCCGATGCCGTTGCACGCGGCGATGTAGACGTGATTGTCGTAGGCGCGCGCCTTGTTCGTCAACTCCCAGATCTCGAAGCTCCGCAACAGCGCCGAGGGACGCACGATGACCTCCGCGCCGTGCACCGCTTCACAGCGATACAGCTCCGGGAAATCGCCGTCGTAGCAGATGGTGATGCCGATGGTCGCCAGGGGCGTCTCCACCACCACCGGTTCCATGCCCGGCGTGGACCATCCCCCACCGGCCCGCCGCTCGGTCGTGAACAGGTGCGTCTTGCGGTAAACGCCCAGCAACCCCTCCGGGCCGAACAGCGCGGCGCTGTTGTAGACGACGTCCGGCGTCGCACCGCGTTCGTAGGTGGGGAAGACGATGTAGAGATCGAGCGCCCGCGCCGCTGCCGCGACCGGCGCCGTCAGCGAGCCGGGCAGCGTATCGACCTGCGCCCACAGCTCTTCGACCGGGCAGCCCGGCGTGAAGCCCGTTGTCACCGTCTCCGGCAACACGATCAGGCGCGCGCCGGTTTCCCGCGCTGCGCGTTCCGTCCAGGCCAGCGCCTTCTCGACGTTCTCGCGCACAGCCATCGGCGTCACCGCGAACTGCGCGCAGGCGACTGTAAAACGTTGCATAGCTCCTCCTCAAGTAGACGGTAGACGGCAGACAGTAGACGGGGGGGAGTCTCCGCCACTCTGCCTTTTAGCTTTCAACCTTCAACTTTCAACTCGCCACTCTTAACTTGCCACTCAGAGCGCCCCTTCAGCCCGTAGCTCCGCGATCTGCTCCGGCGTGTAGCCTAGCAGGTCGCGCAGCACTTCCTCGGTGTGTTGGCCCAGGGTGGGGGCGGGCATGCGCATGGCACCGGGCGTCTCGCTGAGCTTGATCGGGATGCCGGCCATCGTCAGCTCTCCGGCTACCGGATGGACGAGCTTGACCAGCATCTCTCGCGCCAGCACCTGCGGATGTTCCATCACTTGCGGCACGTTGTTGATGGGACTGGCCGGAATCCCCACCGCATCGAGCCGCGCCTGCCACTCGGCGTTCGTGCGGCTCTGAAAGATTTCGGCGAGAATCGGACGCAGCTCGGCATAGTGCGCGAGCCGCAGCGGATTGGTCGTGAAGCGCGCATCTGCGGCCAGGTCAGGCCGTTCCAATGCTTCGCAGAGCCGCACCCAGAGCGTGTCGTTGCCCACGGCGACCATCAACTGTCCATCCCGCGTCTCGAACGGCTCGATGGGGACGACCGAAGGATGGCGGCTGCCGATAGGACGCGGAATTTCACCGGTGACGCCATACCGCGCGATGGCGTTCTCCAGAATGGCGACCTGGCAATCGAGCATCGCCACATCCACCAACTGGCCCTGCCCGGTGCGCTCCCGCGCCGCCAGCGCACTCAAGATGCCGATCGCCGTGAAGATGCCCGCGATGATGTCGCCAATCGACGTGCCGACGCGCGTGGGCGTCCCGTCTTCCGGCCCGGTGATGCTCATCACACCGCCCATCGCTTGCACCACGCCATCGTAAGCGGGACGCTGGCTGTACGGCCCCGTGCGTCCGAAGCCCGACACCGCCGCGTAGATCAGGCGCGGATTGATCTCGCGCAGGGTCTCGTAGCCCAGCCCCAGCTTCTCCAGCGTGCCAGGGCGGAAGTTCTCGACCACCACATCCATTTTCGGCACAAGTTCACGGATGATCTGCTTCCCGCGCGGTGACTTAAGGTTCAGCGTCATGCTGCGCTTATTGCGATTGAGGCTCATAAAGTACGCGCTCTCGCCGTGCAGATACGGGCCGAAGTTGCGCGAATCGTCACCCGTGCCGGGCATCTCGATTTTGATCACGTCGGCCCCCAGGTCGGCCAAAACCATCGTTGCATACGGCCCGGCCAACACGCGGGTCAAATCCAGGATACGGAGTCCTTCCAAAGCCATCATTGTCATTTATCTCCGGTTGTAGTCGTGTAGTCGTATAGTCGAGTAGTCGTATAGTCGTGTAGTCAGTAATCTAATTTTGCTTGGTCTGGATCGCCAGATCCAGACCCGGACGGGGATCTGACGATCCCCTCGAAGCGTTTTTGGATTATTGAGTCTGAAATTCCCTGGCTACCTGAGGACTCGACCGGCTACTTGCTGATTGAGATTCTCCACGTGCTGCGGATCATACGCATCGCCGAATTTGGTTTTGGGGAGGGCGGCTTTCCTGGCTTGCAGCTCCTCATACTCGTCGTCGTCCAGGAAGGCGACGCAGCGCCCGATGCACGATTCGCCGTCCACGAAGCGCCAGGGGAAGAAGCCGATCTGCACGCGGCGGTTGATGAGCAGGTCGATCTCCCCGCCGATGCACTCCGCGTGGATGATGCCGGAGGGGAACATCTCGATGTGCATCAGTTGGTACTTCGTGTCGTCGAAGACCTCCGCCAGTCCCTTGCCGTACTTCCGCTGGAAGTGCGCCTCGGCCTGCGCGGCCTGGCGCGGCATCCAGTTGCGGATGATGGTGTTCATCGGGTGATCCGCGCTGCCGCAGTCCACACCGATCCAGCGCAGCTTCTTGCGCTTGGCCCATTCCGCGAACTCCCGGTCGGGGCCGGGGTGCTGGACCATGTAGCGGATCTCGTCGGCGTGCGGCATGTCCCAGCCAAAGTGGTGGAAGCCGGTGTGGATGATGAGGATGTCGCCCTCTTTGATTTCGACTTTTTCCTCGATCATCTCCGACGTGTAGATGTCGTAGTCGGCGACGACGTCCGAGAGATCGACAACGGCGGCCTCGTGAACGAGGAAGTCCATGCCCAGGGACGCGATATCTTTCCCGGCGGTGTAGAAGTGGATTTCGCCGTCGAGGTGCGTGCCCAGGTGATTGGAGTGGGTGATGAGCTGCCCGTTCGCACCGTTGGGCGCCAGCCGCTTGAAGTATTTGACTTGCAGCGGCTCATACGTAGGCCACGGGGGCGTGGCAATACCGAGAGGGATGGTCAGGTCTAAGAGTTTCATTGTCAAAACCTCCTATATCGAATGTGTCTCAGCGGACAACAAGCCCGTCCTATGCCGGACGGGCTTGTTTACTTTAGCTAAAAGTTACGCATCGTCAAGGGTAGGAAAATCTTGTATTCTCCCAGCACGTTGAACGTGGCGGATGCCGAGCTGCCGATCAGGTCGCCGATGGCATACGAGGCAGTGTTGACCACAGGATGGGCGAGGAAGAACGAATCGCTGCGCACGGCGGCGCGGAAGCTGATGGTGATGGTTGCGTCGGCAGCCAGGTCCCCGTTCCAGGTGACGACGTCGTCGCTTATAGAAGCGCCGCCCTGGACAATCCAGGCGACGAAGTTCACCTCCCAGGGCAACTCGTCCGTCAGCGCGATGCCGGTGACCGCCACATCGCCGCCGTTGTGGAGCGTCAGCGTGTACGTCACCTCGTCACCGGGGAAGACATTGGCTGTGGGTGTTACGGTTTTGGTCAACGTGATTTCGGCCAGCGAGCCGAGCTTCGTCACGTCGTCGGCGATGGCGGGGTGCATCTTGTAGTTGCGCACGCGGATGCGCCGCCCGTCGCCGTCCTCCGAAATCAGCCCCTTGACCGTGACGATGTTGCCCACGGCAATGTCGCTGAAGGTGCCGTTGTAGCCGTCGAGGAAGGCGCGGATGGGGCCGCTGCCGTCGTCCACGACAATGGCCTCGTCGCCCACTTTGCTTGTCACCGTGCCGGTGATCTGCGCCAGCCAGCCCTCATTGATTTCGAGCGCGGCGTCGCCCGTGGTGAACGGCCTGGGGGCGACTTCGCCGGTCGAGGGGGCGAGCACCTGTACCATCTCCGCTTCGAAGAACTCGATTTCGGTGTCGCCGTTGTACGCGCCGATGGTGCCGACGACGCGCACCAGCGTCCCGCGGGTGAACTGCGTGGCGGAGATGTCGCCGGCCGGCGCGTGGACGGTGATGCCGCCGGTGTCGTCCTGCACGTAGAGGACGTTGAAGAATTCGCCGTAGGCTGCCGTGATCTTGCCTTCTACCCAGACCAGCTTGTCGAGATTGTCGGGCGTGTTGTCCAGCCCGGCGTCGGCGCGCGCCTGGGCGATGGTGGATTTGTGCAGCGGTTCGCCCAGCAGCCACATCACCGTTTGCAGGTTGAACAGCTCGTTCTGCTTGCCGTCGCCGGCGGTGTAGGCGAAGATGTTGAACGGGTCGTTGGAATCGCCGTAGAAGAACAGGCGTCCGGCGCCGCCGGGGATGTCGTAGCCGGCGGCCCCGGCCAGCGGGGTGGTGGTGGGGTAGATGTAGGCATCACCCTGGCTGTCGGCATCCGTGCTGCTGGTGCGGTTGGGGTAGCCATAGGTCCCAGTGCCGGTGTCCAGATCGCCTTGGATGATCATAAACCCGTTTGTTCCCAGGTCACCCTGCGTCAACGCGCTCTTGCCGCGGTCGGTCAGCGAGTTGTCCGACCACGATTGGATTTGGACGACATTGACCCCGATGCCGGTTGTTTGGGTGGCCGGGTAGACGTGCCACAGAACGCCCCACGGATAGCCGTTGTTGTCGTTGCCGTCGAGTACTTCGTCGTCGTTCATGCGGATGGGGACTTGCGCGCCTGTCTTCGCTTCGATCGCGGCGACCAGCGCGTTCTGCCGGTCGGCGACGGTGTTGGCCCAGGCGACCTTGCCGGTGTAGTCGGACATCCCGTTGAGCCACAGGTTGCCGCCCGCCGCGACGTAATCGGCGATGGCGTCCATTTCGGCGGTGGTGAGTTGGTTTGGCCCATAAGCGTTGATGATGAGCAGTCGTACGGTTTCGGTGTTGAGGTCGCTTGGGGTAATCTCGTCCAGGTTAAAGAAGACGTTGTAGCCGTGGGCCGTCAGGTCGTTGACGAAGTGCCGTGCGTCGCGTGGATTTTCGGTGCCCACGTTGTTGTGCCCGGCATCGATTAACACCAGTGGCACTCGTTGATCGGTCACAGGCATTGTGAGGGAGCGATAGTTGTCATCGGGGCTATCGCCAGGGATGGTCCCAAACTGCGCTGTGACCGTCGCCGGGCCGGTGATGACGGGCTGCCACGAGAGATTCGCGTAGCCGTCCTCGCACGGGCCGACGGTGCAAATCCCCACGGTGAGTGGAACGCTGCCGACGACCTCTGCATTGACGCTGAATGTCACCGTGACGGTCTGCGTGGTCGCGCCCCGGTTGGTGACGCGCGCCGTGAGCAGGTTGGGGTTGTAGATGGTGGAAAGTGACGGCTCGACAGTCAGGTCGGTGATGGCAATGTCCTCCGTCCCTTCCGTCCACACGGGCGAGCTGACGATGCGGTCGCCATCGGCTTGGGTGGCGCGGACGTAGTAGTAATGCACGCCGGGCGTGACCAGTTGGATGAATTGCCAGGTGAACGCCGCCTGCGTCTCTGTGGTAGAAGCGACGACGCGGCCGCCGTTGGTGATTACTTCCAGGAGGCCCACTGCCTCACCGTCGGGGTCGGCGGCGTAGACTTCAAACGCAATCTGGCCGGTATTGGGGATTTCCGAGCCCATCCACGCGCCGTTGCCCTTAAGGTACAGCTCGTAGTTGGTGTCTTCGGAGGCGAAAGTGCGCCGTGCGCGCAGCGCATCCAGTAAATCGGCCTTGGTGAGAGCGGGCATCCAGACGCCGGTGCGATGGGAGGTATTCGTGCCCCAGTACAAGCTGTGGGTGTCGGCGTTGTTGGTCGCGCCGACCTTCCAACCATAGTCTAGCGAGCGGATGTATTCATCCTCCGAGAAGGCGTAAGATGTACCGCTGCCGTTGCCTACCTCTTCCAGGCGGGCGGTGTTGCCCACTTCGGGGTGGAACGTCCAATCGTTGAAGTTGATCCACCCGGGGTGGTTGAACTGCATCACCGTACCGGCCCCGTCAATGGCCTGTGTGCCGGTGATGGCGAGCCAGGGATAGAATCCCTGCACAGTCACGCCCGCTTCCAGGTTGGGCGTGTAATCGCAATAGGCGCAACCAGCCATCGTGGTGCGCACGGCGTGGCGGACGGTGTTATAGACGTTGATGTGCCCTTCCGCGCCCTGGGTGTACTCAAAGCCGCGCAAGGCTACGAACGTGCCGTCTATCGTTGCCGCTTCTACTGCTGCCAGAGTGTCAGCCCATTCGGCATCATCAATCGAATACGAATGGTCGGTAATTGCCATAAAGTCGAAGCCGGCAGCGCGCCCGGTCGCCAGCGCCAGCGTGGGGGTGCCGGAGCCATCGGAATAGGAGGTGTGGTTGTGAATGTCGCCGTGATAGGCAGACATCGGCGGTTCCCCGGCGGTCTCGAAGCTCCACTCACTCGCTGCGCCGAGCGTCAGCCCGGCCCAGTCGGCCACATCTGCCGCCACGGTGGCGGTGTAACGCGCGGTGGGCAGGAGGTTGGAGGACGGGTTGAGCGTCGCCACGAAAGTTGCGGGGTTGTAGCTCACAACTGCCGGAACCGGGCCGTAAGGCCCGGTCAGCGAGAAGTTGCCGGTGAGCGTCGTCGGGTTGATGGCCTCAGAGAAGGTGACAACGACGTTGACGGAGAGCGGCAGACCGGTCGCGCCGGGGGCAGGGTAGCGCCCGGTGATGGTGGGGGGCATCGTGTCGGCGTCGCCGGTGGTGAAACTCCACACGTAATCCGCCGCCATGGGGATGCCGTGCGTTTCCTGGATGCCGGTGGTGAGCGTGGCGGTGTAACGCGTCTGTGCGTCGAGTGCGGCGGTCGGGTCGAAGGTGGCAGTGCGCGTTCCGGCGTCGTAGCCGACCATGCCGGCGACGGCGCCGCCGGCATTTTCCAGGATGAAGGTTGCCGTTGTCACCGTCGCCGCATCCAGGGCCTTGTTGAACGTGGCGGTGATGGGGAAGTAGGGATAAACATCGGTGGCGTCGGCGGCGGGATAGGTCGATGTAACTTGCGGCGGGAGCATGTCCCAGATGTCGCTCTGGTAGCGGGGCATGATCTGGCGCGTGCCGTTGTAGTTGCCCACAAAACCGATGATGGTCAGTTGCTGCCCACTGGTGTAGCCACGCAGGTCAATGCCGGTATCTTTGTCCACAAACACCTGCACCGCGCCAGAGCCATCGTTTGCGTAAATGGTGAAATCGCTCGCGCCGGGTGCAGGGGGTGTGCTACCCCAGGTGGCTGTCCCGGTCACTTGTACCAGCCAGCCTTCGTTGGCGGCGACCGCGCCGGTAGCGAGGATGCGCGGGTCGGGCGGCGTCCCGCTGCCCAGGTTGGCGATGCCGGTCATGGGATCCATTTCCAGCAAGCCGTTGTAGAGTTTGAGCGTGCCGGTCACGCGCACGGTATCGCCGAGCGCAATCGCCGGGAGCGTGGTCCCGCCGGTATAAATGTACAGACCGCCCGTGTCATCCTGGATGACGAAAGCATTGCCGCGATAGATGCCCGGCGGCACGGTCACTTTGCCCTGCAATGAGCCGCTCCACCCGGCGCCGGCCGCGCGCGCCACCGCAATCGGCGTCACGCCGCCGGAGGCCAGCACCGCCGTCGCCACCGGCGCGCCGGTTTCGCGCGTGAGCCAGTTGGAGGCCCAGGCCGCGTACTCGCTGTTGTTAAGCATCATCGAAACAGCCGGCGCAGTCACGACGATGGTGTAGGTGAGCGTGGTGTTGTGCGCGACGCTGGCTTGCGTCCAGGTAACAGTGTGCGAAGCCGCGTCCCACGTCCCGGCGGGCACAGCGGAGGCGAAGGTGACGCTCAACGGCAACGTGTCGCTCACCACCAGATCGTTCAACTGCGCGGCGGTCTGGTTGCGCACCACCAGCGTGTAGCTGAACGTGCTGCCGGCCGTCACGGTGATGGGGCCGGTTTTGCTCACCAGCAGACCGGTCGCCGTCCCAGGCACAACGTCACCCGCGTTGCGCGGCTCGATCTTGAAATTGCTGAAGCTATAGTTGAGCATCCCGCGCACCACGCTCAAATAATCGCCGACAGATGGCGTGTAGACGTAACCCAGGTCATCCACCACCACCGTGCTGCTGCCGTCGGTCACGCTCCACTCACCGTTGCCGAGATTGGCGTTGTTCACGGTAACGTTGTTGACTTCGACCAGCACGCTTTCGTAGCTCTCGGCGGTTGCTGACCCCGTCGAGATGTCGCCGACAGCCACTATGGAGGCGGCGTAAGGAGTGTTGCCTGAACTGAGCACGGTGAACGATGAACCGCTGGCGATTTCGGTCATGCTGTAATACTCATCGACTGTGCCACTTACGCGTACCTCGTCACCCAAAGCGGGTTTGGTGCCGCCGCTGCCGGTGTAGACGTAGAGGCCGTGCCAGGGTCCGGCAGCGTCCGCAATGGCGTAGCCGACCGGGTACACGGCGTAGACGATGCCCTCTACCGTGACCGGATAGCCATCGCACAACGAGTTGCCGTTGCCATCGCGGTTCGATTGAATTTTCTCGATGGAACTACAGTCGTTGATAACGGTGACGACGGCGGACCCGGAGGTCGGCGTGACCCACTCGGTAGCCCAGGCCGCGTAATCGGCGTTGGTGACAGCGCCCCAGGTCGTTGGCGCGGTGACGGCGAGGGTGTAGGTGAGCGTGGCGGTGTCGGCGAGTGTCGCCTGCGTCCAGGTGATGGTGTGTGTGGCCGAGTTCCACGTTCCGGCAGGATCGGAGGCGGCGTAGCCCACGCCGCTGGGAAGCGTGTCGCTGAGGACGACGTTGGTGAGTGCCGCGCCGGTTGCGTTTTCTACGGTCAGGGTGTACGTGTAGACTGTGTCAGGTCGCGCTTGGGCGGGGCCGGTTTTGGCGACGATGAGGGCGCCGGTGGTGCCGCTCCCGGTGCGCAGACTCTCGATGTAGGTGGTGTTTGTACCGCCATTCGGCTGTCCTGGTGTCGGTGTACCTGGCGCAGACCAGTTGCCGGCTGTCAATGCGCCGGCCAGATCGGCATTTAACGCCATCGCGCCAGGGTTGGCCGGGGCAGTGACTTTGACATCGGCCAACGCACCGAACACGCCGGTCGTTGTGCCCCAATGCACGGCAAAGCCATCGGCAGACATAGTAGCATCGCCATAAGTGCCATTCGAGTCCACATAAGTGACGTCGGTAGCGGCCAGATCGCCTGTATAACCGTTGCCGGTAAAATGTCCTCCGCTAGTAAACAACAACAGGTTCCAGTCTCCAGTGGTAGGGTCGTATGCTGTGTCTTCTGTGAATGCTGCACCACCGCCGACAACAATGATCGTCCCCTTGGGAAAATTGGCGGCGATGCTGTCCATATTCGTGAATTTATAGCCTGAGTATTTGGCTGCCGTCGTACTGGTGGAGTCGCCGACATAGAAACTCTCTAATTGTGCGGCAGTCAAGTCTTGAACAAGCACCAGCTCAATCCACTCGTTGCCGGTAGAGCCAAGTGTCCCACCTCGATAAATCTCGTTAATGAGAATTTTCGGATTGGCGCTGGCTTCGACCGGCATCACTGTTGTTCTCTGCCAGGGGGACAACCCAACGATCAATACGACGATACATAACATCCTTGTTAATCTGTGCATCTTTTTCTCCCTGATCTATTGAATTTTAACTGCCTGAGAATCTTCTTCATTCCACCCGCCACACGTGGACTATGGGCTTGCCCCCGTCGGCGTACAACTCCAACACGTAAAGGCGACCGTTGGCCCGGTCAAATGCTACATCACCGATGCGATTGCGGCGCTGGTCGCCCCAGCCGAGCATCGTCACATCCCAGTCGGGGGGATTGAGGTACAGATGCTCATCGATGTCGATGGTGGCGTAGGGTTGTGGTTGCCAGGGTTCCAATGTCCCGGCGGCAACCTGCGCCAGGTGCGTGGGGTCGTAGAGGATGAACTGCGCGTCGAAGCGCGTGCTCCACCAGCCACGCCCGCTCGCGCAGGTACCGGCGTCTTCGTCACAGCAGCCCGCCAGGTCTTCCGGTGGGCAGGGCGTCCCATCCGCCAGGCGGCAGGCAGTGAACTCGGCATGGGGATC
This sequence comes from Chloroflexota bacterium, assembly GCA_019873725.1. Taxonomy (GTDB): domain Bacteria; phylum Chloroflexota; class Anaerolineae; order B4-G1; family SLSP01; genus DSWT01. The sequence goes on from JAIOAS010000104.1 coordinate 16,269, forward strand.
CACACAGGGAAACGCCGGCCCGTCAGGATGGATGAAGCCATACCAGTATTTGGCCCCCGTGCTTTTGGTGCCCGCAAACAGCACCGCCGACTTGCCGGATGGTGTGGTGAGCCATGCGCCGCCTTCCCATTCGTCGGGGTGTTGGTAGCCGTTCATTGTGCGCTCGATATTCTCGGTGTTGTAAGCGTTTTCGTAGAGCAACAGTGTCGTCTCCGGCAGATGTGTCCCCGGCGCCGGCGGAGAACCGTCCTCCGACCAGGGCCGGTAG